>JBEGOO010000157.1:0-2659 GCA_041182045.1 Verrucomicrobiota bacterium | reverse complement strand
CCGATCCGGCGTTCGGCAACGCCTTGGTCGTCGGCGAGGCCACGCCCGGCCCTTTGTTGTTGGCGGGCAGTTTCATCGGTGCCGTCGCCGGGTGGCACGGGCAGCTCGGTCTGGCCGCGGGCTGGGGCGGGGCGCTCGCCGGTTTGCTGCTGCCCGCGGTCTTCACCTTCGTCCCTTCGACCATCCTGGTGCTCTCCTTCGCGGAGGTCGCCGAGGAAGGCGTCGGCGATCGGCAACTGCATGACGCCATCGGGCTGGTGGCCGCGGTCGCGGCCGGCGCGGTCTTCCACCTCGGTGTGGGTCTGGTCTTGCGCCTGGAAAACCTCATCCTGGCCGTGCCGGTCGCCGTGGTCGCGGGCGCGCTGTGTCATCGGCGACAACTAGGCGTCCCGGCCTTGGTCGGTCTCGGCGCCGCGGCGGGTTTCTTCTTCGTCCGCTAGGTCGTTCAGGTCCCGAGCAAGGCCTTGATCGCGCGCTTCCGATCCATCTCGGCGAAACGTAGCAACGACGGGAAATCCTCGAAGGCCGTGCCGCGCAAGCGCGGCGCGATGACCTTGGTGACCAGTTCCGCCGTCGCCTGCGCGTCGGCGAGCGCCGCGTGGGCCTTCGGTCGAGTCAGGCCGTATTTCTTCGTGAGCAAACCCATCCCGTGGAACTTCAGTTCGGGCAGCGCCCGCCGGGCCAGTTTGACCGTGCAGAACCCGCGGGTGTGGTCGGTCCCGACGCGGAGCTGCGTCCACTCCGGCAGGAGGCAGCGGTCGAGGTCGTAGCTCAGGTTATGCGCGCAGATCGGCCGTCCGCCCAGGAAGTCGCGGAAAGCCCGATGGACCTCGCGCGGCGCGGCCCCGTGCCGACGCAGGAAAGCGCGGTCATAGCCATGCACGGCTTCGGCTTCGTAGGGGATCTCGATGTCGTGGTCCAGGAAGGCTTGGAACGTCTCCCCGGTCGGCTCCCAGCCGCGCATGCGCACCGCGGCCACCTCCACCACCTGGATGGGCGCGAACAAGCCTGTCGTCTCGGTATCGATCAAGGTCCACTCGGTCGGTCGACGCATCGGTAGGGAAGGGGTGGCGTCACCCGGCGGGTGGGTCAAGCGTGGGCGGACTTGCGCTTTCACCGCCGGCGTCTAGAGGTCGGGGATGTTCCGCCGTCACCCCGCGCTCACCTCCGTCCTTTTGCTGCTCGCGACGGTCGGTCTCTACCTCTGGACCAAGCCCGCCGCGGTGGCCTCCGCATCGGTCGCGCCCGCGCTCCCGGCGCCGGTCGTCGCCCCGGCTTACGGCACCTGTCCCCCTTCGCCCGATGGCATCGGCAAGACCTGGATGGGCCGCGAGATCTCCCAGGTGATGGGGCATCCGGGCATCGGCTGGTTGGAACGCGACAACCGCGAGAAAGAGGAGGCTCCGTCCAAGGCGATCGCCTTGCTCGAGCTAGCCCCCGACGCGGTCATCGCCGACATCGGGGCGGGCTCGGGTTACTACTCCTTCCGCATCGCGCCGAAGATCCCGCGCGGCCGGGTCGTGGCGGTCGATATCCAGCCGGAGATGCTTGAGTTCCTGAAGAAGGAGTCGGCGCGGCGCGGCCTCGCGAACGTCCAGCCGCATCTCGGCGCGATCGACGACGTGAAGCTGCCGCCGGCCTCGCTGGACGCGGCGTTGATGGTCGACGCCTACCATGAGTTCGACCACCCGGTGGAGATGCTCGCTTCCTTGCGCGCGGCCTTGAAGCCGAAGGGGCGCATCTACCTCCTCGAGTACCGGGAGGAGGACCCGAAGGTCCCGATCAAGCCGCACCACAAGCTCTCCGAGGCCCAGGCCCGCAAGGAGTTCGAGGCCGCCGGTTTCCGTTTCGTGGTCAACAAGCCGGACCTGCCCTGGCAGCACCTGCTCATCTTCGAGAAGCCCTGAGCCATGCCCGTCCGTTTGCGCTGGTTCCTCTGCCTGCCGCTCGCCCTCGCCGCGCGCGCCGTCGACTCGGTGGTGCTCGTCTCCGCTCCGACCCGCTATGACGAGGGCTGGGCCAAGGTCGTCGTCGCCCTGGAAGCCGCCCACGGCTCCCAGGTCCTCGTTTTTCGCGCCTCGCCCGCGGAGACGCAGGAAGAATTGCGGCGCCTGCAGCCGCGTTTCGTGACGTGGGTCGCCCGCCCCGAGGAGCTGGGGCCCAAGGCCGCGGTGGTCATGCATCGGTTGGCGCGCGAGAACGACGGCGATCCTTATGAGGATTTCCAATGGGGCGTGGTGACGGGTTTGGACGCCGCCCAAGCGCTCAAGCTCGCCGCGCCGGGGGCGCCGCTGGTCATCCGGACCGTCGGCGCCGGCACCTCCTTCGCGATGGAGTGCGTCGAGGAGGGGTATTGGTTCTCCGAGTTCCAAGCCGGCGAAAGCTGGGAGAAGCCCGCCGGCGGCGTCCCGCGGCAGGTCGCCGGACCCAAGGATTCCACGGCCGGGATCGTCGATCGGCTCAACGCCGGCCACACCGACCTCTTCATCACCTCCGGTCACGCCACCGAGCACGACTGGCAACCCGGCTACCACTACCGCAACGGCGCCTTCGGTCATCAGGAGGGCGTCATCGTCGGCAAGGCCCTCGATGGGACCGTGCACCGGCTGGCCTCCGCGAACCCCAAGGTCTACCTCCCCATCGGAAATTGTCTCATGGG
>JBEGOO010000156.1:0-3822 GCA_041182045.1 Verrucomicrobiota bacterium | reverse complement strand
CGCCGGCGAGGATTTCCGGCGGCGCCTCAAGTCCGACCAGAGCGCCGGCCCGGCGCCGAGCCACTGGTGGACCTTCGAACAGGACGGCCGCGACCTCGTCGGTCGGCTTGACGCGAAACTCAACGGTGCCGCCGTGATCCGCGACGGACGCCTGATTCTCGACGGCGAGGATGCTTTCGCCGAGACCGGCCCGACCGCCGAGAACCTCGCGGCCAAGACGCTCGAGGCGTGGGTCGCCCTACCCACCCTCGCGCAGCGCGGCGGCGGCGTCGTCACGGTCGAGTCCATCGGCGGCGCGGTCTTCGATGCGATCGTCTTCGGCGAAAGGCAGCCTGCCAAGTGGATGGCCGGCAGCAACAACGGCGTCCGTACCCGGAACGTCGACGGACCGACCGAGACCGCGAAAGCCGGCGCCCTGATCCACTTGGCGATCGTCTATCAGCCCGACGGGCGCATCGAACTCTACCGCAATGGCCAACCTTATGGCCAGGGTTACGCACCCGCCAACGAAAAGGTAGGACCGACCGCGTTCACGGCCGGCAAGTCCCGCCTCCTCTTCGGCCGTCGCCACACCGGCGGCGGCAACGCGTTCCTCCGCGGCGAGCTGGAGGAAGCCCGCCTCTACGGCTTCGCCCTCACCGCCGCGCAGGTGGCCGATTCCTTCCGCGCCGGCACGCTCCGCGGAGAGATCGCGCCCGTCACCGGGAAGAACGGGTCGATCGACGCGCTCCGCGCCGAGGCGAACCGATTACGCTCCCGCCTGAACGCGCTGACAGCCACCGACGCCAGACTCGACGAGGGACTGGTCAAAGGCGAAGCGGACCCGACCCATCCGCTGCATGCGGCGACCTTCCTGCGGGTCGGCCTTCAACCGAAGGAACCCAAGGCTCCGCGGAGCGAAAAGCCCGACTGGTCCCTGAGCGACCGCACCGCCGCCGCCTGGCATCGGCATGGCAACGGCCTCGATGGTCGTTTCGCGCCCGGAGATTTCCGGGTCGAGACGAAAGGCGACGCCGTCCTTGCCCGCATCCTTCCCTCCGGCCTGCACTCCCACACGCTCTCGACCAAGCAGAGCGCCGTCCTGACCTCGCCCCGCTTCAAGGTCACCACCGACTTTGTCAGCGTCCAGGCCATGGGCAAGGGAGCGACGCTGCGGCTCATCCCCGACAACTACCCGCTTTCTCCCGGTGGGTCCCGCTTCCCCAAGGCGGCCATCGACTCGCCCAAGCCGGTCTGGATCACCCTCGATACCGCGTACCGCAAAGGCTCCTACGCTTACCTTGAACTCACCCTGCCCGACGACTCCCCGAACCCGGACCGGAAAGCCGAAGGCCCCGACGGCTTCTATGGTATCCGCCAGGTGGTCTTCCATGCCAGCCGAGCCGCCGGGCCTTCCGGCGAAGCGATCGTCGCGGCGGCACCGAAACTTCCCACCCTGGAGGAGATTGTCAGCGCCCTCTCCGCCGCCGCCGTCGCCTGGGGACGGGATGAAGCCGACGAAGCCCAGGCCGCGCTGCTGGATGCCGGAGTGCGACATGGGATGCTCGACACCTCCACGGCCGCGTCACCCCAGCTCGCCACCCTGACCGCCGAATACCGCCGGCTCGAGGCCGAGCTCCCCATCCCGCGCCGCGCGCCGGGTTTCCTCGAAGCCGAAGGCATCGACATGCCGCTCTTCGTGCGCGGGGAATACAAGCAACCGGCGGCTGCCGTGCCGCGGCGCTACCTCGAGGCCTTCGACGCCAAAGCCTTCGCGACCACTGGCAGCGGCCGCCGGGAACTCGCCGACAAGATCGCCTCCCCCGACAACCCCCTCACGGCGCGGGTGATGGTGAACCGGCTCTGGCATCACGTCTTCGGTCGCGGGCTCGTCGGGACGGTCGACAACTTCGGCCGTCTCGGCGACCGTCCGACGCACCCCGAGCTGCTGGACCACCTCGCGCGCCGCTTCATGGAGGAGGGCTGGTCCGTGAAGTCGCTGCTGCGCGAGCTCCTCCTGACGGAGGCCTTCAGTCGCTCCAGCGCGCCCACGGCGTCCGCCCTGGCCAAGGATGCCGGCAACGACCTGCTGGGCCACGCCCGCGTCCGGCGCCTCGCGGGCGAGGCGCTCCGCGACTCGCTCCTCACCCTCGCCGGGAAGCTGGACCATCGGATGTACGGTCCGGGCGACAACGCCCTGGCGGCGCCGGGCCAGCAGGTCCGCCGCAGCGTCTACCTCACCATCCGGCGCAACTCGCTCAACCCGCTGATCACCACCTTCGACGGCCCCAAGCCCTTCACCACGGTCGGCCGACGCGACGCGACCAATGTCCCGGCGCAGTCGCTCACGCTCCTCAACGACGGCTTCGTGATCGAGGCCGCCAAGCAGTGGGCGTCCCGCCTTGACCCGAAACAGGCCGACGCCGCCAAGGTGGACGCCCTCTTCGTCCAAGCCCTCGCCCGCCCGGCCACGACCGCCGAACACGCCGCCGCCGCCCGCTACCTGACCGACCTCAAGGCGACCCACATCGGCCAGCCCGCGATGGTCTGGGCGGACTTCGCCCAGTCCGTGCTCAACCTCAAGGAGTTCCTTTATCTCAAATAAGATGCACCCGCTCACCCGCCGCGAACTGCTCCGCCGCTGCTCCCTGGGCTTCGGCGGCATCGCCCTGTCCGGCCTCCTCGCCTCGCCCGCCTTCGGCGCCGAAGCCACCGGCAAGCGCCCCCTGAAGGCCAAGGCCAAGAACGTCATCTTCTGCTACATGTCCGGCGGCGTCTCGCACGTCGATTCCTTCGACCCCAAGCCCGCCCTGACCAAACTCAACGGGAAACCGATGCCGGTGCCGGTCCAACGCACGGTCTTCAACAACAACGGCAACATCATGGGCAGCCCGTGGGAAACCAGGCGCTACGGCCGGTCGGGCATCGAGATGACCAACCTTTTCCCCCAGATCGCCGCGTGCGCCGACGACCTCACGGTCGTCCGGTCGATGACCAGCAAGGTCAGCGAGCACGCCCAAGGGAACTACTTCTTCCACACCGGCTTCCCCTTCATGGGGCACCCCAGCGCGGGCGCCTGGATGAACTACGGTCTGGGGACGGAGAACCAGAACCTACCCGGCTTTGTCGTGCTGCAGAGCGGCAACGCCGGCGTCCCGCACGGCGGTGTGGGCCTGTTCAACAACGGCTACCTGCCTGGCCAGCATCAGGCCTCGATCATCAAGGCCGACGGCGCCCTGCCCCTCGCCAACATCAAGCCCGGGGAAGCCGACGCCGCGCAGCGCCGCCGCCTTGGCTTCATCCACGAGGTCGACCGGGCCTTCGCCGAAGCCTCCCGCGAACCGCAGGTCGAGGCCGCCATCCGCAACTATGAGACCGCCTACCGCATGCAGGCCGCCGTCCCCGAGGTCTGCGACCTGAGCGGCGAATCCGCGGCAACCCTGTCCCTGTATGGCGTCGACTCGCCGGACAAACTTACCGCCGGCTACGCCCGCCAAGCCTTGCTGGCGCGCCGGCTCGTCGAGCGCGGCGTCCGCTTCGTGGAACTGAGCTGCCTGTCCGCCAATCTCGGCGGAGGCAATCCGGCCAACCCCTGGGACCATCACGGCGCCATCGTCAAAGGGCATACCCAGATGGCTCACCAGGTCGACCAGCCCATCGCGGCGCTCCTCAAGGACCTCAAACAGCGTGGCCTGCTGGACACCACCATCGTCATCTTCTCCGGAGAATTCGGCCGCACGCCTTTCTCCCAAGGCAGCGACGGCCGCGACCACAACCCCTACGGGTTCAGCCTTTGGGTGGCCGGCGGCGGCTTCAAACCCGGCATGGCTTACGGCGCCACCG
>JBEGOO010000155.1:0-3884 GCA_041182045.1 Verrucomicrobiota bacterium | reverse complement strand
CACTCTGCATCAATGACTTGCGGATCGTTTTGGGCAAACTGGGGGTCATGTCGCCCCTGATCCTGCACGTCCCGCACGCGTCCTCCCTCGTTCCCGCCGCCGATCGGGCGGATTTCCTGTTGGAGGACGCCGACCTCGCCGCGGAGGGGCTCCGGCTGGTCGACGCGCATACCGACGCGCTCTTCGGGGCCGAGCTTTGGCCGGGCGCCGTGCTGGCGGCCAAGGTCTCGCGCCTGGTCGTGGACGTCGAGCGGTTCGCGGACGACGCCCGCGAACCCTGCGCCCGGGTCGGCATGGGGGCGACGTATGTCCGCACGGGCGATGGGCGTCCGCTGCGGCGCCTGACGCCGGCCCGCCGCGAGGTGTTGTTGGAAAACTACTACAAGCCGCATCATGCGGAGGCCGACCGCTTGGCGCGGGAGCGGCTGGCCGCCGCCGGGCGTTGTCTCGTGCTGGACGCGCACAGCTACCCGGTGGCGCCGCTGCCGACCGAGGTGGCCGCCGATCGGCCGGAGATCGGGCTCGGGACCGACGTCGTCCACACCTCGCCGGAACTGCGGGACCTGCTCGCGGGGTTCTTCCGGGGCCGGGGGTACGACGTCGCGGTGGACGCGCCGTTCACCGGGGCGTTCGTCCCGAACGCCTGCTTCGGTTCGGATCCGCGTTGCCAGGCCATCATGGTCGAGGTGCGGCGCGACCTCTACATGGACGAGACCACGGGCGAGCGGCACGCCGGGTTCGGGCGCGTGCGCACGGATCTCATCGCGCTCCAAACGGCCTTGGCGGACTTCGCCGTCCGCCCGGTCTGGCCTACTTAGGCTCGGGTAGGGTGGTGGCGTGCCCGGCGGCGGCCAGCTCCGCGGCGAACTCGGCCATGGCCTCGTTCCACATGGCGCGGATCCGGGGCAGCTGCCCGTCCCGTTCTTGCTCGGAGCGTTCGGGCCAGGCCTGCTCGAGCGATTTCCATTCCTCGATCAACGCCTTGAGGCGGGGCCGTTCGAGCCAGCGCTTCGCCAGCGGGTCGAAGGTCGCCGCGCCGAGCCGGGCTTTTTCGACGTTCAGGAACTCGCCCCACTCCTTCACGATCGCGTCCTTCTGTTCCTTCGCCGTTCGATGGTCGGGCAGGATGTTGTCCGCGCGCTCCAAACTCAGCCCGGCGCTGCTGCGAGCCGCGCCGACGGTGCCTTTCGCCGCGGTGGGTCGGGCGGGTGCGGGGGAGGCCGCGGGGCCGACGGGAGCGGCGGTGCGCGGCTCGACGCGTAGGGTCAGCCAGTACGCGGCCAGCAGCGCCGCTCCGCCGAGGACGACGAGCAGCCAGATTCGTCGGCCACGGGGTCGGCCGTGATGGTCGCCTTGCCCTGGACCTGTCGCCTTCATGAGCCTACGCCGTCCTTACATGATGATGACCGGGGCGGGCGCCGGCGCCGCGGGGGCGGGTTGGGCCTCGGTCGGCAGGGAGAGCGTACCGCTGTTGATGATGACCGTGCCCTGGGGGCCGGCGGCCGGGGCCTCGATGGCGCCGCCGTTGGTCTGGCGCGCGGCCTCCGCCCGGGCCATGCCGAGACCCTTGTCGCGGAGCGCCTGCATCTGCGCCATGATCGCCACCTTCTCCTGGTCGGACGCCTGGCCCCACTTCTCGCCGAGCGCGCGGGACTGCTGGAAGAGCCCGCGGAACTCCTCGTTCTGGAAGAGCGCGCGCATCGCGGCGCGCGTGCGGTCCTGGTCGCCCTGGAAGATCGCCTCGAACTGCTGGCGCCCTTCGTCGCGGAAATTGCGGAACCGTGATTCGAGCGCCTCCTTCGGCGTCAGCTCGCGCGTGAGCGCCTCCTTGTCGAGGTCGGGGATCACATTGGCTCCCTTGTCGAGCTTGAGGGTCCGGGTGCTGCGCACGGCGGCGGGCCGGGCCTCGCCCGCGGTGCTGGCCGCGTTCTTGGTCGCGACGGCCGCGGTCGCCTTCGGCGCGGGGTTCGCCGATCCGCCGAAGAAGCGGGCGATCAGGGCGCCCCCGCCGACGACGCAGAGCACGGCGAGCACGAGGGTGGTCTTGGACATCTTCATGTCGGAGCAATACGGTCATTTAACTCCGGCGTGAAGGGGGAAGTTGCCGAAAACGCCCTCGGGCCTCCGGCGGTCGGGCTTATCCCTCGACTTCAGGCGGTTTTCTTCACCAATAGGAGGGCATGGCCGACGCCTTGTCCACGCCGCCCGGCACCGTCCGGGTCATCGACTCCCACACCGCTGGCGAGCCGACCCGCGTCGTCGTCGCCGGCGGGCCCGACCTCGGCGGCGGGACGGTGCGCGCGCAGCTCGAACGCTTCCGCCGCGAGCATGACCGCTTCCGCTCCGCGGTCGTCAACGAGCCCCGCGGGTCGGACGTGATGGTCGGGGCCTTGCTGGTGCCGCCGCACGACCCCGCCTGCCGCTTCGGCGTCATCTTCTTCAACAACGTCGGCACGCTGTGGATGTGCGGGCACGGCACCATCGGCGTGGTCGCGACGCTCGCCCACCTCGGTCTCATCGGTCCCGGCGAAGTCCGCCTCGACACGGCCGTGGGACCCGTGACGGCGACCCTGCACGCCGATGGCTCCGTCACCCTCGCGAACGTCCCTTCCTACCGCCAGGCGAAACAGGTCGCGGTCGACGTGCCCGGGCTCGGCGTCGTCCGGGGCGACGTCGCCTGGGGCGGCAACTGGTTCTTCCTCGTCGAGCAGCATGGCCTGAAGGTCTCCTTGGAGCAGGTGGAGGCTTTGACCGATTATGCCTGGAAGGTCCGCCAGGCCCTCGGCGCGCAGGGCATCGTCGGGGCCGATGGCGGCGAGATCGACCACGTCGAGCTATTCGCGCCGACCCCGACCGCGGATAGCCGGAACTTCGTGCTGTGCCCCGGCAAGGCCTACGATCGTTCGCCCTGCGGGACCGGCACCAGCGCGAAGATCGCGTGCCTCGCCGCGGACGGCAAGCTCGCCGAGGGCGCGACCTGGAAGCAGGAGAGCGTCATCGGCAGCCACTTCCTCGCCTCCTACCGGCGGCTCCCGGACGGGCGGGTGCAGCCCTTGGTGACCGGCCGGGCCTTCGTGCAGGCGGACGCCGCTTTCCTCTTCCACCCCGAGGACCCCTTCGCCTGGGGCATCCGCCCCGCATGAGCGGGCCCGTCGTCATCGTCGGCGGCGGGATCGTCGGCCTCAGCGCCGCCTACGAGCTCCTGCGTCGCGGACGGTCCGTCGTGTTGCTCGAGAAGGGCGCCGCGGACCACGATTCCTGCTCGCTCGGCAACGCGGGGATGATCGTCCCCAGCCACTTCGTGCCCTTGGCCGCGCCCGGCATGGTGGCGCTCGGCCTCAAGTGGATGTTCGATGGCGAGAGCCCGTTCTGGGTGCGGCCCCGCCTGGACGCCGACCTCTTCTCGTGGGGTTGGAAATTCTGGCGGGCTTCGACCGCGGCGCACGTCGAACGCTGCACGCCCGTGCTGCGCGACCTCAACCTGCGTAGCCGCGAGCTCTTCCTGCGCCACCGCGCGGAGCTGCCCGCCGCCTTCGACCTCGAGGACGTCGGCCTGCTGGCGTTGTGCCGCACGCAGCAGGCGCTCGACCATGAGGCCGGCTTCGCCGCGAAGTCGAACGCCGTCGGCGTGCCGACCGAGGTGCTGTCGGCCGACGAGGTGCGGCGCCGCGATCCCGGCGTGGATTACGCCATCGCCGGCGCGGTGCTCTTCGCCAAGGACGCGCACCTCGACCCGCGCAAGCTTGTCGCGATCCTCACCGCCGAGGTGGCCCGGCTCGGCGGGCGCATCGTCTTCGACGCCGAGGTCATCGGTTGGAAAGGGGAGGGCGACCTCCTCCGCGCGGCCGTGACCAAGCGGGGCGAGTTCGCCGGCGAGACCTTCG
>JBEGOO010000154.1:0-4375 GCA_041182045.1 Verrucomicrobiota bacterium | reverse complement strand
ACCGCATGCAGGCCGCCGTCCCCGAGGTCTGCGACCTGAGCGGCGAATCCGCGGCAACCCTGTCCCTGTATGGCGTCGACTCGCCGGATAAACTTACCGCCGGCTACGCCCGCCAGGCGTTGCTGGCGCGACGCCTCGTCGAACGCGGCGTCCGGTTCGTCGAGCTGAGCTGCCTCTCCGCGAATCTCGGCGGCGGCAATCCCGCCAACCCATGGGACCATCATGGCGCGATCGTGAAAGGCCATACCCAGATGGCCCACCAGGTCGACCAGCCTATCGCCGCGCTCCTCAAGGACCTCAAGCAGCGCGGCCTCCTCGATAGCACCATCGTCATCTTCTCCGGCGAGTTCGGCCGCACGCCGTTCTCGCAAGGCGGCGACGGACGCGACCACAATCCCTATGGCTTCAGCTTATGGGTCGCCGGTGGCGGCTTCAAACCCGGCACCGTCTTCGGCGCGACCGACGAGCTCGGCTACTACGCCGTCGACAAGCCGCTGACGGTTTACGACTTCTGGGCCACGATCCTCCACCAGCTCGGCATCGACCACGAGAAACTCACCTACCGCTTCGGCGGACGGGACTTCCGACTCACCGATGTGCACGGCAACGTCGTGAAAGACATCATCGTCTAGGGCTGGGGCCGGAGCCGGGTGCCAAGCGTTCCTCGAAAGAGACTTCCCTCCCTATTCCGCACTCTGTAATCCGTACTCTGTACCCCCTCTACCCATGCTCCGCCTCCTCCTGCTCCTCGCGGCGACCTCGCTTTCCGCCGCTTCCGTCTCGACCTTCGCCGGCAACGGTCAGAAGGGCTACTCCGGCGATAACGGACCGGCCATCGAAGCCAAGATGGACAACCCGTTCGGCGTGGTCCGCGGCCCCGACGGCGCGATCTGGTATTGCGAATACACCGGCCAGCGCATCCGCCGGGTGGACAAGGATGGCAAGATCACGCTGATCGCGGGCACCGGCCAGACGGGCTACTCGGGCGACGGCGGCCCCGCCACGGCGGCGACCTTCAACCTCCCGCATGAGCTCCGCTTCGGTCCGAAGCGCGGCAACCTTTTCGTCGTCGATATGATGAACCACGTGGTCCGCAAGATCGACGTCAAGACCGGCATCATCACCACGGTCGTCGGCACGGGCAAACCGGGCTACGCCGGCGACGGCGGCCCCGCCGACCAAGCCCAGTTGCGCAACCCGCACAGCATCCAGTTCGACGCCCATGGCGACCTCTTCATCTGCGACATCGGCAACCACGTCATCCGCAAGGTCGACATGAAATCGCACGTGATCACCACCATCGCGGGCACGGGCAAGGCGGGCGAGACCCCGGACGGCGCCCCGGTGAAAGGCACGCCGCTCAAAGGGCCGCGCTCCATCGACTTCGACGCCGCGGGCAACCTCTGGGTCTGCACCCGCGAGGGCAACCAGGTCTTCAAACTCGATCTCCGGGCCGACAAGATCGAGCACATCGCCGGCAACGGCAAGAAGGGGTTCACCGGCAACGGCGGCCCGGCCAAACTGGCGACGCTCAGCGGCCCCAAGGGCGTCGCCGTCGACGCCCAAGGCAACGCCTGGCTCGTCGACACGGAGTCGCACTCCATCCGCAGGGTCGACGCCCAGACCGGCAAACTTGAGCTGATGCTCGGGACGGGCGCCAAGGGCGACGGCCCGGACGGCGACCCGCTCAAGTGCCAGCTGGCCCGCCCGCACGGCATCTTCGTCGACCCGGACGGCACCGTCTTCGTCGGCGACTCCGAGAACCACCGCCTCCGGGTGCTGCGCCGCTGAGCGGCGGGACATTGGGTTGGCAAGCGCGGCCGGACCGGCTAGGGATGAACCATGCCCCGCCCCCTGGCCCGCCCAGCCTTGCTGTTGCTCCTCGCCGGCACGTTTTCCCCGGCCGTGCACGGCGCCGAACCCACCCGCCTCGAGGTCACGCGCGACACTTGGATCTCCGCCTACCCCACCGAGACCGAAGGCAACAACGGGGGCTCTCCGAAGTTGAAGCTGAAGGGGGTGCAGGAACTCATCCTGCTCGACCTCGACCCTGCCCGGCTCGCCGGACGGCGCATCGTCCGGGCCGAGCTCCGGCTGCACCTCGAAGGCAAGGAGTCCCTCGGCCGCGTCACGGTCTCCAGCGTGGCGGACGAGTGGATCGAGGGTGGTGGCACGAGCTACGCCAAGGCCCCGGGCGCCGCCTGCTTCGGCTGGGCCCGGCTGGGGGAACAGCGCTGGGCGGGACATGGCGCCGACGTCACCGCGGCGATCAACGGAGCCGGCGGCTCGGTCTGGGGCTTCGGCGACGCCTCCGCGGTCGTCGACGGCTGGCAGTCGATCCCGGTGGATCCGCGCGTCCTCCAAGCCCGCGCGGAAGGCCGGAGCCACGGTTTCGCGGTGATGGACGACGTCGGCAGCGAATACACGAAGGAAGGAAACCGGTTCCTGTATCGGCCGTTCCCGAACCGCTACTTCTCCAGCCGCGAAGGCAAACGGGCCAACGCGCCTCACTTCCTCGTCTGGTTCGAACCCGGCACGCCGGCGCTACCCGCGCCCGCCGTCGTCGACGTGGCGCGCCCCCCTGCCCCCGCCGGTCGATTACCCGAGGGTGCGGGCCCGAACCTGACACCCGCGACGATCGGCGCGACCGATGAGTGGGGCGAAACGATGACCACGCTCGACCTGTTCGCGGCGAAGGGCGAGGCGTTGGGCTTCCTGCTCGAGGAATCCCCGGACCAGATCGCGATCGACCTGCCCTTCCGCCGTTACGCCGCCCCGAAGGTCGGCCCGCATCTCGACCCGCTGCGTCCGGATGAACGCGGGGTGTTCGTGGAGTTCCAGATCCCGAAGAACGCCCGCGCCGGGCGGCACGCCGGACAGCTGACCCTCCGCGGCCGGACGATCCCGTTCAGCGTCACCGTCTGGAATTTCACCTTGCCGGACCGGCTCTCCTTCCTCGCCCAGATGAATGGCTACGGGCTGCCGGGCCAGGAGCACGCCTACTACCGCCTCGCCCACGAGCACCGCGCGACCTTGAACATCCTGCCGTACGGCTGGTCGGGCAAGACGAAGCTCGCTCCCAAGGTCCGGCCCGACGGTTCGTTCGACTGGCGGTCCTGGGACGCGCAGGTCGGCCCGTTGCTGGATGGTTCCGCCTTCGCCGACCTGCCGCGCGGGCGCGTGCCGGTCGAGGCGTTCTACCTACCGTTGAACGAGAACTGGCCGATGGACCACGAAAAAAGCTTCCGCGGCGGCTACTGGATCGAGGATGCGTACGACAAAGCCTACTGGTCGGCCTTCCGCCAGGCCGTCGGCGCGTTCGCCCGCCACTTCGCCGAGCGGGGCTGGACCGAATCGATGGGGGAATTCTACCTCAACAACAAGGTCACGTTCAAACAACAGCGCGGCGGGCGTTGGGAGGTCACGACCGCCCCGTGGGTCTTCGACGAACCTTCGAACACCCAGGATTTCTGGGCCTTGCGACGGTTCGGGCAGGAATTCTGGCGCGCGGCGGCCGAGGTCCCCGCGGCTCGCCTCACCTTCCGGTGCGATATCTCGCGACCCCAGTGGCAACGCGACCTGCTGGACGGGATCACGGGCGTGGAGGTGCTCTCCGGGTCGCTTCGCACCTACGAAGGCATGGTGCGTGCGCGCGCGGCGCGGGATCGGAAACTGATCTACATGTACGGTTCCGCGAACAAACTCGGGACCTCGCGGTCGACGAACGTCGCCTGGTGCGTCGAGACCTGGGCGCGCGGGGCGGACGGCGTGGTGCCTTGGCAGACCATCGGCAAAGCCGACGCGTGGACCCAACCGGATGACCTCGCGCTGCTCTACCCCGGGCCCGATGGTCCCCGGCCCAGCCTCCGCCTGAAATCCTTCCGGGCCGGCCAACAGCTCGTCGAGTACCTGACCCAATATGTGGCGCTTTCCGGTCAGGACCGGGCCGCCGTCGGCGCCGCCGTGCTGGCCTTGCCGGGCCTCCAGGCCCGCACCCTCAAACGCTCGGAGGATGACGCGGGCGACTCGGCGTTCGGCGCCGAATCCGCCCGAGCGCTCGCGCGCCTGCGGCTCGAACTCGGTGCCTGGCTCGATGCGCAGGCCCCGGCGCCGCGGGAGCGCTGGCATGACCCGCGGCCACCCGGGCTCGACCCGGCGAAGATTCCCGTCATCGTCCCCTTGCCCACCCCTCCCACGCGATGACCACCCACCGCCTCCTCGCCCTCGCCGGCCTCCCGCTCGCGCTGCTCGCCGTCGACCCGCCCGTCCGCGACGACGCGGCCTGGCTCCGGGAAAAGGGCAAGCTGCTGTTCGCCGACAGCTTCGACCGCGAGGAGACGGGCAACGGGCTCAAGGCCATCGGCAACGGCTGGGA
>JBEGOO010000153.1:0-19206 GCA_041182045.1 Verrucomicrobiota bacterium | reverse complement strand
ACCTCAGACCGTGAAGTCGAAGACCATCACGCGGGCGAGGTTCGGGACGACGACGAGTTTGACGCGTTCGTGCTCCGGGTGCGGGAGGTATTCGTCGCGGCTCTTGGGCGAGTCGAAGGTCATGACGAACCCGTGCGTGAAGCCGTCGTTGAGGCCTTCGTCGCTCTGGTAGACGCCGTGCTGCATGGAGAGGAGGCCGGGGATCTTCCCGACCATGCCGCGCATCTCGGCGAAGCAGCGGTCGATGGTAGCCTGGGGGACCTCAGGTTTGAAGACGAAGGTGCCGTAGTGGTAGACCATTAGAGATGAGGGGTTGGCGGTTAGCGGTTGGCGGTTAGGTAAAACATTCAGCCCATCGATTCAATTGTCGACTCTACCATCGATTCCATCATCGACCCTACCCTCGATTCTTCCCTCACTTCTGGGAAACCCACGTCAGCGCGTTGAGCAGCAGCTTCTGGTACGCGGGGTGGTCGTGGGAGTGCTCGTCGTGGCCGAGGGCGATGCAGACGATGCGGGCCTTGGGGTGTTGGACGACCCAGACGGAGGGCAGGATGGACGACTGGCCGGGCTTGGGGTTCTGACGCGGGATGGTGCCGAGGATCTCGGCGCCTTCCGGCCGGGTGAGCTCGACGTTGTAGCTCTCGTCGTTGACGGTGAAGGTGGCGGGGACGCCGGCCATGACGGGGTGCGCGGGCTTGGTCACGGTGAACGGGAAGTCGCTGTGGCCGTGGCCGCGGGCGCCGCCGCAGACGAACTCGTCGTTGTACTTGGTCTCGAGGGGCCAGTTGTACCAGGTGGCGGCGTGCAGGAGGACGACGCCCTTCCCCGCCCCGACGAAGTCACGGATGGCCTTCTGGAACTCGGGCGTGCCGAACTGGCCGTGGTTGCCGCTGAAGAGGAAGAGGTCGGCCTGCGGGAGCAGCTCGAGGGTCTCCTTGAGGTTCGGGGTCGCGGCGACGTCGTAGCCGGCGGTCTTGGCGACCTGACCGTCGGTCCCGAGGAAGAACTTCGGGAAGTTGTGCGAACTGCCGGCGCCGGCCACGAGGACACGGAGCTGGCCGGGCTTGCGCGCGCCGAACTTCTGGCCGGTCGGGGCGGTCGTGCGCGGGTCGTTGGCCGGGAGGTCGTCATCCTTGACGGCGGGGCCCTTGGCCTTCGCCTTGCCGGCGCCCTTCGGGGCGACCGGGGCGGCGGGGGCCTCGGTCTTCGGCGGGTTGGGGGCGCCGCCGAACTCGACCGTGATGGCGGCGGTGGTCGGGGCGACGATGTTGCCGGCGCTGCTCAGCACGAGCTTGTCGATGACCTCGGGGCTCTCGACGGGGACGACGAGGGTGCGGACCTGGTGGTCGTGCAGGGCGCCGCGGGCGAGCTTGGAGCCGGGGACGTCATGACCTTCGGTGATGTAGTCGGCGAACTCGCGACCGGAGACGAACGTGACGACCTGCTTCTTGCCGCTGAGGAAGCGGATCTCGAGGGTCATCGCGGGGAGGTTGATGGAGTTGCCCCAGCCGGCGACGCCGCCGAGCAGGTGGAGACGCGTGGCGGGCAGGCCGACCGGGATCTCGACCGACGACGGGAAGGAGAGCGCGTAGGAATTGCGCGGGCCGCCCTTGAGCTGGATCAGGTTCTTGCCGTCCTTGACCTTGGCGGGGTCGGCGACCTGGAACGGCACGCCGTTGTGGACCTGCTGGCCGAACTTGCGGAACGGCAGCGTGTCCCCGCGGCCTTCGCGGCTGGCGTAGAGACCATAGCGACCATCGGCCGTGAAGGCCGGGGTCAGGTCGAGCAACGTGAAGTTGCCGACGGTCACGCCCTCGTTGGAGATGGCGGTGGAGCGGAGGTAGGCGATGAGGTTGCGCAGGCCTTCGGCGCCGAGGGCCTCGAAGCCTTCCGGCATCAGCGAGGTCTCGACGCGCGCGCGGCTGGCGATGTCGGCCACCTTGACCTCGACGGTCACGCCGCCGGGCTGCTTGAGCTTCAGGGCGACGGGGTTCTCGCTGCCGATGAGGGCGGAGTACTGCATGCCGTCCTTCATCTTGATGTTCCAGGTGCGGTGCTCGTCGTCGACCATGCGGTTGGGGTCGACGATGTGGACGAGGAGCTCGGCGGCGGGGTGCGAGCCGATGCCCTGGAGGTTGGGGCCGAAGTCGTTGCCGACCTTGCCGATCATATGGCAGGTCTGGCAGGCGCCGGCGAAGAGCTCCTTGCCCTTGGCGATGTCGCCGGGCTTCTCGACCTCGGGGCGGAGCTTGGCGATGATCTCGTCCTTGGAGCGGTTGGTGCCGGCGTTGAGCTTGGCGAAGACCGCGGTGGCGCGCTTCGCGACGGCCTCATCGGGGTGGCGGGTGAGCTGCGAGGCCTGGAGCGGCCCGAGCTGCATCGAGGAAAGCGACTTCGCCTCGAGGGCGTCGAGCACGAGGCCGGCCCACTCGGGACGGGTCATCAGCGCGGCGTAGGCCACCTTGCGGACGGTGACGTCGGCCTTGAGGAAGCCGGCGAGGAGCGCCTTGCCGGACGGGGCATCGCCGGCGGCGGCGAGCGACTCGACCGCGGCGAGGGCGACGAGGTCCGGGGTGCCCTTGGTCAGGAGCGCGGTAACGGCGGGGATGATGGCTTCATCGACGCGACGGAGGGCGACG
Organism: Verrucomicrobiota bacterium; assembly: GCA_041182045.1. GTDB lineage: Bacteria > Verrucomicrobiota > Verrucomicrobiia > Opitutales > UBA953 > UBA953. The sequence continues at coordinate 16,564 of JBEGOO010000153.1, read as the reverse complement.
AGCGTGCGGGCGGCGGCGGCGCGGGCTTCCGGGGCAGTCTTATCGTCCGCGATGAGCGGGAGGAGCTTGCGGGCGGCCGCGGTGAACTCGGGCTTGAGTTCGTCGCCCTTGGACCAGGCGGCGGCGAGGGTGACGGCGGCGAGGCTGAGCTCGCCGTCGGCGTGCGCGATCGCCTGCTTGAGGGCGGCGACGGTGGCGGCCTGGTCGGCCGGGGCGGCGGCGTTGCGCGCGGCGAAGACCTGCAGGGTCGCGCGGGCCACGGCGACGTTGCGGGCCGAGGCGGCGGCCTGGACGACGCGCAGGCGGGCGGCGCCGTCGGCGGAGGCGGCGAGGCTGTTGGCCAGCGAGCGGACGAACTCGAGGTCGGCGGGGCCATCGGTGGCCATCTGCGCCTGGAGGAAGGTCGCGGGATTGGCGGAGGTCGCGGCGGCGGAGGCGGCCTTGGTCCAGTTATCCGTGAACTTGGCCTGCGAGAGGCTCAGCAGCGCGCCGACCTCGGGCGACATCGGGGCGGAGCCCAGCGAGCGCAGGGCCGCGAGACGGACGCGCGCGTCGGCGTCGTCGAACGCGGCGCGGTAGGCGGCGGTGGGCAAGGCGATCTGGCCCGCCTCGGAGACGAGGAAGGCGTTCTTGCGCACGGCAGCGTCGGCCGAGGTGGCGGCGACGGCGAGCTGTTCAGGGCTGAGCTTGCCGAGGCGCTGGAGCGCCCAGAGGGCGAGGATGCGGGCTTCGGCGGAAGCCTGGCCGGCGACGAGACCGGCGAGCGCGGGGGCGGCGGCGGCCTGCGTGGCGACGTCGCGATCCATGAGCACGCGCAGGGCGTTGAAGCGGACGACCTTGCTGGGGTGGCCGAACGCGGCGACGAGGCCGGCGGCGTCGGCCTTCACGAGGTCGGGGTGGCCGTAGACGGGAGCGGCGTCGTGCTGGATGCGGTAGATGCGGCCGAAGTAGTGCTCGCGGTCGGGACGCACGGAGGCGCCGGACTTCGAGTGGAGCGGGCCGCGCGTGTCGTTGTGGGCGACGACGGGGGTGTAGAAGTCGAGGATGTACATGGCGCCGTCCGGACCGAAGGAGACGTCGATCGGGCAGAACCAGTGGTCCGTCGAGCGCAGCCACTCGGAGTCTGGCAGGACGAGCTCGCCCTTGTAGGCGGGGCCGTCGAGCACGAGCTTCTCGTGGTGGATGACGTCGAGGATGGGCTCGGTGATGAAGACGGTGCCGCGGTATTCCTTCGGCCAGGCGTTGTCCTCGTAGACCGGGGTCGCGCAGGCGGCGGTGTAGTGGCCGACCTGGTCGATCTGGAGCAACGGCGCGCGGTCCGGGAGGTCCTTGCGGAAGACGGGGCGGCCGGGGTTGACGGAGGCGAAGGCCTTGGCGTTCGTGCCGGGGACCTTGGCGAGGATCGTCTCGGGCAGCACGACGTGCTGGATGGGGTTGCCGTTGGTGGCCTTGCCGTGGAAGAGCTCGAGGTCGCCGGTGACCTCGTTGCCGAAGCTGTTGCCGCCTTGGGAGGCCACCTGCTCGATCGCGGAGCCATCGGGCTTGAAGCGGAAGGTGCCGGAGGTGATGCGGGCCATCAGCTCGCCGGTCTTGGGGTTGGTCGCGTTCGCGCCGCCGCCGTTGGAGGCGTAGATCCAGCCGTCGGGGGCGACGATGAAGTGGTTGGCGACGAAGTGGGTGTCGCCCGGGGTGAAGCCGCCGAAGAGGATCTCCTCCTTGTCGGCCTTGCCGTCGCCGTCGGTGTCGCGCAGGAAGACGATGTTCTTCTGGGCGACGACGATGACGCCGTCCTTGTAGATGCAGAAGCCGGTGATCAGCTCGAGGCCTTCGTGGAAGATGACCTTCCGGTCGAAGACGCCGTCGTTCTTGGACGACACCAGGACGCTGATCTTGTCGCGGGCGGGGCGGTCGTAGTTGCCGGGAGCCAGCACGCCGCCTTCCTTCCAGGCTTCGGCGTTGAGCGGGCGACGGCCGTTGGGATACTCCGGCGTCTCGGCGACCCACAGGCGGCCGCGTTCGTCCCACTGCATCGCGATGGGCTTGTTGATCAGCGGTTCGGTGACGAGGACGCTCGCCTTGAAACCCGGCTGCATCTTGAACTGGGCCACGGCGTCGGCGCCGCGGCGCGGGCCACCCGTCGGGTAACGCACATCGTCGAGGTCGGCCTTGGCGCAGAGCTCGTCGGTGGACGGACGCTTGCCGGTCCAGGCGGCGGCGCGGGCGAGGAAGGTGCGGAAGCTGACGTGGTCGAGGGTCGCGGCGTTCGCGCCGGTCAGGAAGACCGCGGCGCGGTGGTCGTCGGCCTCAAAGGCCCAGAGCTGGGGCTGGATGTCGTAGATGGACGCGCGGTCGGCCGCCTGCGTGCCCTTGCGACGTTCGTTCGTGACCTTCGGGGTGAAGGCCGAGCCGAGGACGAAGATGCGTTCGTCGAGCGCGAGGTCGTAGACGGTGTCGTCCTGGATGTCGAAGGTGGAGGCCGCGATCGTGAGAGGGTGCGCGTCGGTGCGGATCGTCAGCAGCATGTTGTTCGCGAACTTCTGGCTCTCGCCGGTCCAGGCGCCGCCGAAGATCTTCTTGCCGAACGCGGCGTCGCCCGCGGCGACCGCGCCGTGGACGGCGACCACGCCGCCGCCGCGCTTGGCGAAGGCCCCGAGGGCCTGCTGGGCGGCGGCGGGATAGGCCGCGAACTTCGACTGGTAGAGGACGGCGACATCGGCCTGCGCCAAGGCTTCCGACGAGGCGACGGCGGCCTGGGTGACTTGGGCGCCGCCTTGGGTCAGGTAGGCGACGGTGCCGGCGGTGGCCTTGGGGTCGTCGCTGACGACCAGGACGCGCAACGGGGCGGCGGAAAGGGACGCGACGGCGAGGACGAGGGCCAGACGCAGCAGGTGGCTCAGACGGGGTAGCATGGGGTCATCAAAGCCCCCTTCCCCGCCCCTACAAGATTTAGCGATACATTCGTCCGCACCCCCCTACTCCCAAACGCACATCGGGGGGTCAGTCGCCCCCGCCGGGACCGGTCCGGAAATGGGAGGGGGCGAAACCGGTGCTTTTCTTGAAAGCCGAGGAAAAGCTGTTGCCGTTGGCGAACCCGACCTGCTGGGCGATGGCCGAGAGCTTGGCGTCGGTCTCGCTGATCATCCGGACGGCCTGCTGGATGCGCAGGTGGGTCAGGTGGTTCATGGGGGTCCGGCCGATCTCCTTGAGGCAGAGCCGGCGAAGATGCTCGAAACTCAGCCCGGATTCGCGGGCGAGGGCCTGGCTGTCCCACGGGTCGCCAAGCCGGGCCTGGACCTTGTCCCAAAGGCTCTCGATGCGGGCGTCCCCGCGGAAACCGCCGGCGAACCCGCGGACGTAATCGTAGATCAGCTCCACCCACTGGTGCTGACGACGGGAAAGGCCGTCGGCCTTCCGCTCGGCGATCAGGCCGCGGATCGCCGCCAACAGCGGCTCCCCGGCGAAATCGGCGAGCACCGGGGAATTGGCCCGGAAGATGGTGCGCGAGCGGACCCCGGGGGCGAAACGCACCCAGCAGAAATCCCAGCGCCGGCCGCGGCCGATGCGGAAGGAGTTGCGGAGACCGGCGGGCAGCAGGCAGGCCTGGCCGGTGACCAAGGTGCGCCAGCGGCCATCGACGAGGACCTGGCCTTGCCCGGAGAGGCTGGCCATGAAGAAAGCGCCGCTCTGGTGCGCCCGCACGACCTCGTAAGGGGCGACCATCTCGCCGACGCCGACGTGGTCGATCTCGAAAAGGCCGAGCTCGCGGCACCGCCCCGCCCCCCGGACCCAGTCCCGGTCGTCCTGGTAGTCGGCCGACACCACCACGGAGCGGCGGGAGCGCGGGTTCTCGATGTCCGTTTCGGAAAGACGGAGTTGCGTCTGGCTGGAATGATTTGGTTCGCTCTTGCGGGCCACGGGGATTGCTTAGACGCGTCCGCGCCTCGGCGCAACCACCACCTACCGCCATCTTCCCTCAACACACACCCATGCCCAACCCCTGGACCGGAAAAGGAAACCCTTACACCCGCACCGAAGTCATCGAGCGTCTCCGCGACACGATGTCCAAGGGCAAGGCGATCATCGCCGCCGGGGCCGGCACGGGCATCAGCGCCAAGTTCATCGAACGCGGCGGCGCCGACCTGGTGATCGTCTACAACTCCGGCCGCTTCCGCATGGCCGGCCACGGCTCGACCGCCGGCATGATGGCCTACGGTGACGCCAACGCCGTCGCGATGGAGATCGGCGAATACGAGGTGCTGCCGGTCGTCGAGGAGATCCCGGTGATCTGCGGCGTCCACGCCACCGACCCGCGCCGCCGCATGTGGCACTGGCTCGGCAAGGTGAAGGACATGGGCTTCTCCGGCATCAACAACTTCCCCACCCACACCATCATCGACGGCAAGTTCCGCCAGATCCTCGAGGAGACCGGCATGAGCGTGAAGAAGGAGTTCGAGACCGTCGCCCTCGCCCGCAAGATGGAGATGTTCACCATCGTGTACGTCGGCTCCCCCGAGGAGTCCAAGGCGATGGCCGAGGCCGGCGCCGACGTCATCATCGCCCACGTGGGCACCACGGTCGGCGGTTCCATCGGCGTGACCAACGCGACGATGAGCCTGCCCGAGGCCGCCAAGATCACCCAGGGCATCATCGACGCCGCCAAATCCGTGCGCAAGGACCTCATCTTCCTCTCCCACGGCGGCCCGATCAACACGCCGGAGGACGCGGCCTTCATCAACGAGCACACCGACACCGACGGGTTCGTCGGCGCGTCCAGCCTCGAGCGCATGGCGGTCGAGCAGTCGCTCACGGACCTGACCAAGCGCTTCAAGCAGATCCCGGTGAAGCGCAAGCACTTCTAACCCCGACGCCCCCATGGCCACGATTGCGGTTCTCGGCACCCTGGACTCCAAGGGCGAGGAGCACGCCTTCGTCGCCGGGCTGATCGCCGCCCGCGGTCACAAGCCGCTGCTGATCGACGTCGGCACGGGCGGGCCGGCGACGGTCGGGCCGGACATCACCCGCGAGCAGGTCGCCGCGGCCGCCGGCATCGACCTCGTCCCCCTCATGGCGCGGCAGGATCGGGGCGAATGCGTCGTGGCCATGACCAAGGCCGCGCCGGTGATGCTCGCCCGGTTGGCCGCGGAGGGCCGTATCCACGGGGTCATCTCGCTCGGCGGCGGCGGCGGCACCGCCATCGCCTCGGCCGCGATGCGCGCCCTGCCCCTCGGCTTCCCCAAGCTCATCGTCTCGACGCTCGCCGCCGGGAACGTCGCCCCCTACCTCGGCACCAAGGACATCACGATGATGCCCAGCATCGCCGACGTCGCCGGGCTCAACCGCCTGTCCCGCGTCATCTTCACCCGCGCCGCCGGCGCGATCTGCGGCATGGTCGAGTCCGAACCCAAGGTCGAGGCCGGCCGGCCGCTCGTCGTCGCCAGCCAGTTCGGCAACACCACCGCCTGCGTCACCGAGGCCAAGAAGGTGCTCGAGGCCGCGGGCTACGAGGTCCTGGTCTTCGCCGCGACCGGCACCGGTGGGCGCATCATGGAATCGGTCATCGAGAGCGGCATCGTCGCCGGCGTGCTCGACCTGACGACGACCGAGTGGGCCGACGAACTGGTCGGGGGCGTGCTCAACGCCGGGCCGGAACGCCTGGACGCCGCGGCCAAGGCCAAGGTGCCCGTGGTGGTGGGCCCGGGCTGCCTGGACATGGTGAATTTCGGCGAAGAGGCTTCGGTCCCGGCGAAGTTCAAGGGTCGCGTTTTCTACATCCACAACCCGCAGGTGACGCTGATGCGCACCAACGCGGCGGAATGCTCGCAACTGGGGCGGATCGTGGCGGAAAAGGCCAACGCCTACACGGCCGGGGCGGTCATCATGATCCCGACCAAGGCGATCAGCGTCATCAGCGCGCCGGGCAAGGCGTTCCACGACGGCGCCGCCGACCAGGCCTTGTTCACGGCATTGAAACAGCACGCCCGCGTGCCGGTCCGCGAGTTCGCGGAGGAGATCAACAGCCCGGCGTTCGCCCAAGCCTGCGCCCGGCAGCTGATCGAGCTGATGCAGGCCAGGAAGTGACCCTGGCCTCGCGGGGCTTGCCCTCCTGCGGGGAGGGCCTTTTGTAAGGCGATGCGTCTGTGCATCGTCCCTCTCTTGGCTTCCCTGCTCGCCTTCGGCTCCGGCCTGGCCGCCAAGGAGCTGTTCGTCGCGCCGGATGGGTCCGATGAAGCCGCCGGTTCGCTCGACAAACCCTTGGCGACGTTGATGAAGGCGCAGGAACTGGCCACCGCGGGCGACACGGTCTGGATCCGCGGGGGCACCTACAAGGCGAAGGCCGACAAGGTCGCGCGCACGCAGCGGGTCTGGGTCTACATCCATTACTTCAACAAAAGCGGCAAGCCGGGCCAGCCGATCCGCTATTGGGCCTATAAGGACGAGAAGCCGGTCTTCGACTGCTCCGACGTCAAACCGGAGGGTCGTCGCATCAACGCGTTCCAGGTGATGGGGTCGTGGCTGCACTTCCGCGGCTTCGAGGTCACGGGGACGCAGGTCAACTTCAAGGGCCACGGGCAGTCCTGCAACGTGGAGAACCACGGGAGCCATAACATCCTCGAGCGGCTGTCGCTCCATGACAGCCAGGCGATCGGGATCTACGCCTTGGATGGGTCGGACAACCTGTTCCTCAATTGCGACGCGTTCCGCAACCACGACTTCACGTCCGAAGACGGCCGCGGCGGCAACGTCGACGGATTCGGCTGCCACCCGTCCAAAGGCGCGGTGAACAACGTTTTCCGCGGTTGCCGGGCGTGGTTCAACAGCGACGATGGCTACGATTGCATCACGTCCCGCGAGGCCGTGCGCTTCGAGGCCTGCTGGGCGATGTACAACGGCTACGGCCCGAAGTTCCAAAAGCTCGGCGACGGCAACGGGTTCAAGGTCGGCGGCTACGGCAACACCCCTCTCCAACCGGTGCCCGACCCCGCGCCGCGCCACGTGACGGAGGGCTGCTTGGCCGTGCGCAACAAGGCCAGCGGGTTCTACGCGAACCATCACCTGATGGGCGGCGACTGGTCCTACAACTCGGCCTATCGCAATTCCAACGATTTCAACTTCCTCATGCGGCCGCCGGACAACTCCGAGGAGATGGACGGGGCCGGGCATCGGATCACGGCCAACCTCACCTACCGCGGCCTCCGCGACGTCGTCCGACTCAACGCCGCCAAGTGCGAGCTGAAGGACAACGCCTTCGCGTCGGAGCGCAAGTTCACGGAGGCGTCCTTCGAGAGCCTCGATGAGGCCGCGCTCATCGGCCCGCGCCAGGCGGACGGCAGCCTGCCCAAGGTGGCCTTCCTGCGGCCGGTCGACGCCAAACTGGCGGCCCAGGCCGGTTACACCGCCTACCCGGGCCCCAAGCCCGCCGCGAAGTGAGGGAGCCGCCCCGCCCGCCGTCCGCCGGCTCCCTGCGGTGGGCCTACGTCGCGATGGCTTTCAACCTCGTCGCCTGGGGCATGTCGTGGGTCAACGTGCGCGCCATCGTCCATGAGGTCGGCGCGGGCGAGCTCGGCGCGCTCCGCTATCTCATCGCCTCCAGCGTGATGTTCCTCATCTGGATGTTCCGGGGCCGACCCGTCCCCGCCGTGCGCGATCTCCCGGTCATCGCTCTCCTCGGCGTCTTCGGCTTCACGCTCTACAACCTAGGCATCAATTTCGGCGAGCGCACCGTCGACGCCGGGACGGGCTCGATGCTCATCTCCTGCGTGCCGATCCTCGTGGTGCTCTACGGCGCCGTCACGCGCCAGGAGAAGGTCACCCCCTACGCCTGGCTCGGCATCGCGACCTCCATGGTCGGGGTCGCGTTCACCTCCGGGGTCCTCGAGAACGGCGTGACCTTGAACGAGGGCACCGTGATGATCTTCGGGGCGGCCCTCTGCGCCGCGGCCCAGACCTTGCTCAGCAAACAGCTGACGAGACGCTACGCCCCGATCGACGTCACGACTTGGGCCATCTGGCTGGGCACGCTCGGCCTCCTGCCCTTCTCCCAGGACCTCGTCGGGGCGGCCACGCGGCTCAGCGCCCCGGCCTGGGGCCACCTGCTCTTCCTGGGCGTCGTGCCCGCGGCGCTTTGCTACACGCTGTGGGCGTGGGTGCTGCAGCGCCTCCCCATCACGACGGTCATGGGCGCGGTCTACGTGATCCCGCTTTTCTCCGTGCTCTTCAGCTGGGCGATCCTCGGGGAACACCCGCCGGCCGCCACGGTGACGGGCGGCCTCCTCACGCTGGCCGGCGTGGCCATCGTGCAACGCCTCGGGCGGCCCCGGGGCTGAGGCTCAGGCCAGGCCGAGGTGCCTGAGGGCCTCCGGGGTCGGCCCGTCGAAGGTCGCCGAGGGCGTGTTGCCGACGTACCCGAGCTCGCGCATGCCCTGCGGGGTCGTGAAGTAGCCACCCGCCGCGAGATGCCGGAAGCGCTTGAAGAACTCCTGGCCGGGCTTGTGTTCCTTCTTCACGGGTTTCACGCCGCAGATGTCGTCGGCGATCCCGGCCTGCTGGGCCGCGGACAACTTCGCGAAGACCGCGCCGTGGCGGCGGTTCGCCTCGGCGTCGAGCCAGGTGAGCCCGGCGAGGATGATCGGGCGGTCCTTGAGGGTCTCGTCGTAATAGGAGCTGACCCACTCGTCGATGAAGGCGGGGACGCCGAGCTCGGAAGGCTTCTTGCCGCCGACGTCCGGGGGGATGATGAGGTCGGCCAAGGCCGCGGCGGCGGCCTGCTGGGCCGGCGTGAACGAGAGCGGCCAGAGGTCGCCCGGGACGTAGGTCTTGTTCAACACCGGGTCGGAGCCGATGCGTTTGCCATGGGGACGATCGCCGGGCTCGGCGGCGCCGAGCGGCAGACGGCCGGCCGCGGTGAGGCCGACGGCGGCGACGGCGAGCCAGGCGAGGGCCTGGCGGCGGTCGAGACGATGGGGCTGGGAGGAAGGCTCGAGGGACATGGTCGGAGGCTCAGAGGTTACCCTTGCGCATCTCGTCGATGAGGTGGTCGCACGCGCGCCACGCCAAGGCCATGATGGTGAGGGTCGGGTTCTTGTCGGCGTTGCTGGCGAAGGCGGAACCGTCGTTCAGCAGGAGGTTGGGGATGTCCCAGCACTGGTTCCAGGCGTTGGTCACGGACTTGGCGCGATCGGCGCCCATGATCCCGCCGCCGACCTCATGGATGATGAAGCCGCCGGGCTTGATGGCCTTGTCGCCGGTCGTGGGCGCGCCCGCGGTGCCGCCGGCGGCCTCGATCATGTCCTTGAACGTGCGCTGCATGTGCGCGGCCTGGTTGAGCTCATGGCTCGACCACTTCCAGTGGAAACGCAGGACGGGGATGCCCCACTTGTCCTTCACCGTCGGGTCGAGCTCGCAGAAGGAATCCTGGTTGGGGATCATCTCGCCGCGCCCGGAGAAGCCGACGAACGAGCCGTAGGTGCGACGAAGCTCGTCCTTGAAGGACTGTCCGTAACCAGGACCGGCGGGACCGGCGACGCCGAGGTTCGGCGCGTGGCGACCCGTCTGGAACTCGATGTGGTAGCCGCGGGCGAAGTCGAGCTTGCCGGCGTGCTGCTGCTGGTAGAGCCACCACGGCACGTAGACGTGCCCGCCCGCGCCATCCTCGTTGTGGACGGGCAGATTCTCGAAGGCGGGCACGCGGCCGCCGAGGCCGGCGCCGACGGTGTCCATGATATACTTGCCGACGAGCCCGCTGGAGTTGGCGAGGCCTTCGGGGCGCTTGCCGCGGGAGTTGAGCAGGATACGGGCGGTCTCGCCGGAGCTGGCGGCGAGGATGACCGCGCGGGCCTTCACGAGGCGTTCCCGACCGGTCTGCTTGTCGATGTAGAGGACCCCGGCGGCCTTCCCTTGGTCGTTGAGCACGACCTCGCGGGCATGGGCGTCGCACAGGATGTCGAGGTTGCCCGAGGCGAGCGCAGGCGGCAGGTGGACCGTGGTGGACTGGTAGTTCGCGCGGATGCTGCAGCCGCGACCGCAATCGGTGGCCCAGAAGCAGGCCGCGCGGGCCTTCATGGACTCCGCCGTCAGTTTCTGCGCGGTCGGGTTATGGGGGAAGAGGCGGCGCGGGAAGTTCTCGTGGTCCTGGCGGGCGCTGAGCACCGCGCGGTGGATCGGGATGACGGGGATGCCGAGCTTGGCGACGTGCTTCTTGAAGTAGAGCTCGCCGGCGCGGGCCTTCGGCGGGGGCAACAAGGTGCCGTTCGGCGAGTCCGGCGTGTTCTCGAGGCCTTCGTTCGAGCCGTAGACGCCGACCAGCATCTCGACCTTGTCGTAGTACGGGGCGACGTCCTCGTAGGCGATGGGCCAGTCGAAGCCGAGGCCGTCCCGCGAGTAGGGTTTGAAATCATAGGGACCGTTGCGCAGGGAGATGCGCCCCCAGTGGTTGGTGCGGCCGCCGAGCATGCGGGCGCGCCACCACCAGAACTTATCCTCGGGCTTGTCGTTGGCCTGGGTGTAGGGCTCGTTCGGCACCTCCCAGCCGCCGTCGACCGTGGCGTCGGCGAAGCCGAAGGGTTTCTCGCGCGTGGACATGCCCCGCAGCGGCATCTGGTTGGCCGTCTGGAACATTGGCGTCTCGGTCGCGGGGTCGTAGTTGCGACCGGCTTCCAGCATGAGGACCTTCACGCCGTGCATGGTGAGCGTGTAGGCGGACTGACCGCCGCCGGCGCCGGAACCGACGACGATCACGTCGTAGTCGGGGCGCAGTTCTTTCTCGGTGATGATGGGCATGGGGCGGGGCTAAGGAGGGTTCAGCGGGCGCGCCAGCGCCAGTTCTCATCGAAGAAACCGGCGTCGGGGATGGCGCCGGGCGCCTGGGGCGTCACCGGCGTGTTGAGGTCGATCACCGCCCAGTCGGGCAGCTTGGGGACCTGGCGGGCGTTGTTGAGGTAGTCGTACTCGCGGTAGGTGAAGCCGCTGTTGATCACCACGTACTTCGCGGGATTGAGCGGATTCGGGTAGATGAGCACCGGCATGTGGTCCTGCGGCGAGTAGGTCTTGTCGTTCACGACCAGCTTGTCGGCGGTCCAGGTGAGGGGGAGCTTCGCGACGATGCGGGCGAGGAGCGCGTTGCTCGCGGGATCGCCCCAGAGCACGAGGTTGTTCGCGGCGATGTCCTCGTCCTTGATGTCCTTGTCGGCCTTGACCGGGGCGAAACCGCGGAACTGACGGCGCCACTCCCAGCTGGCGCGCTCCATCTCGGCCTTGGCCCAGGCGCCGGACTTGGCGTGCATCGGCTGGCCGGTCGGGGCGACGAACAGGAACGCGTCCATGAAGGCGTCGTCGATCGGGCCGGTGAGGCCGTGGCGCTTCACGAGGCCGGCCTCATCGTCGTAGGCGCGGACCTGGGTCCACTTGCCGTCGTGGGCCGCGCGGGCGAAGGTGACCTTCCAGGAGCGGTCGGTGGCGGGCGGGGCGGTCTCGAGGTCCTGGCCGTCGATGTGGACGACGACCTTGCCGCGCTGCGAGAACGGCGCGTGGCCGGGCGCCATGTCCAGGGTGAAGCCCGTGACGTTCAGCGTCTTGACCGTCACGGCGTTGTCGCCGTCGACCTCGGCGGCCAGGCGGGCGGGCTGCCAGTGCTGCCCCAGGCGGTCGACCTGCACCCAGTGCATCCGGTTGTAGCGGAGGAAATACGTGACGAGCGTGACCTCGCGCGGGGTGCGGTCGCGGCCGACCGCGGCGATGGCCGCGAGGCGACGCTCGATCTCCGCGAGGGAGTCGGGGTGAATCTTATGGGCGGTCTTCGGCCCGATGATGTGCACGAGCTCGAGGTTCTCGGCGCGCAGGTGCTTGGCCATGACGTCGGCCGCCTGCTTCTGCTTGTCGATCTCGCCGCTGTAGGCGACGGTCGGGGCGTTGGCGAAGTTCGCGGCGACGTCGGTCGCGTTGTACCAGGACCAGAGCGTCTGCTGCCAGGCGGGGATCTTGCTCACGTCCTCGGACTGGAAGACGTTCAGGAACTCCGGGGTCTCGGCGAAGCCGGCGCCGGGGTTGATGCCGCACCAGCGGTCGGTGTAATGGGCGCCGAACTGCCAGACGGCCGCGCCGCCCATGCTGAAGCCGCGGATGAAGAGCCGGTCCTCGTCGAACGCGTAGGACTTGCGGGCGTGCTCGTAGGCTTCCCAGAGGTCGACCTCGCCGGCGAACTTGTTGGCGCAGCAGTAGCGACCGTAGGGGTGCAGGACATAGCGGTTGGTCGCGGGGAGCTGGCCGACGGACTTGCGGCGATCCTGGAGGAAGTTGAGCTCGCTCAGGTTCTCGCCGCGGCCATGGCACCAGAAATCCAGGCGGAGCGGACCGGCGCCGGCGTTCTCGGGCACGACGATGCCGTAGGGCTGGACGGAGCCGTCGATGCGCGAGCGGTAGCCGCGGACCACGGGGCCTTTCTGGGTCGTCCAGGGGGCCTCGCCCTTGGCGAAGGCCGCGGCGCGCGCCTTGCCCTCGGCGATGACCTCGAGCGCCGCCTTGAACTCGGACTCCTTGAAGAACTCGTTGTACTTCAGCGCCCAGTCGGCGGCCTTGTGGAAGACCTCGAGGTCGGGCGTGAGCTCCTGGAGGCGGGGGTGCTTGGCCTGGGCCTTGGTCGCGTTGTCGATGGCGACGCGGAGCTCGCTGAGCGCCTGCTGGAGGACTTTGCGGTCGGCCTCGGGGACGGGGACGCCGGGCGGGGGGATCGGCCGGACGGCGGTGGCCACGTTGTCCTTCGGACCGTCCGCGAGGACGACGGTGGCGAAAGCGAGCAGGAGGAGGCGACGCATAAGGGGTTTATGAAGGGAAATACACCCGACCCGACCCTCCCGACAAGAGTTCGTTTCGCCGGGGCCGCTCCCCCGCCCCATTTGACTCGCCTCCCGCCCCGCCCTGACTCACTTCAAGGCCGAATGGCCCTCCTTAGTCTCCTCGATGTCTACGTCAGTTTCGGCGGCCCGCCCGTCCTGGACCACCTCAACCTGCAGATCGAGGAGGGCGAACGCGTTTGCCTGCTGGGCCGCAACGGGGCCGGCAAGACCACCCTCATGCGCATCGCCGCCGGCGAGAGCGCGCCCGACACCGGGACGGTGACCATCCCGGACGGCGTCTGCATCGCCCGCCTGACCCAGGAGATCCCGGAGGACCTGCCCGGCAGCGTCCGCGACATCGTCACCTCCGGCCTGCGCGCCGACGACCTCTCCGAGGATTGGGAGAAGGACCTGCGCGTCGACGACCTGATCGCCCGCCTCGGCCTGCCCGAGGACCGCGCGTTCAACGCCCTCTCCGGCGGCCTGAAGCGCCGTTGCCTGCTCGCCAAGGCCCTCGCCGCGAAGCCGGGCCTGCTGCTCCTCGACGAACCGACCAACCACCTGGATCTCGATTCGATCCTCTGGATGGAGGAGTTCCTGCTCGAACAGAAGATCCCCCTGCTGTTCGTCACGCACGACCGCGCCTTCCTGCGCCGCATGGCGAACCGCATCATCGAGCTCGACCGCGGCAAGCTCGCCAGCTGGTCCTGCGACTACGACACCTACCTCGTCCGCAAGGAGGAGCTCTTCGTCGCCGAGGAGCGCCAACGCGCGGCCTTCGACAAGAAGCTCGGCCAGGAGGAGGCCTGGTCGCGCCGGAGCCCGGGCGCCCGCCGCACCAAGTCCAACGCCCGCATGGAGGCGCTCGTGAAGATGCGGGCCCAGCGCGGCGCCATGCGCACGGCGACCGGCTCCGCCAAGATGGAGATCAGCGAGGCCGAACGCTCCGGCGTCCGCGTCGTCGAGGCCGAGAACATCGGGTTCGCCTACCCGGGCGGCCAGCCGCTCATCCGCGACTTCAGCCTCGTCCTCAACCGCGGCGACAAGGTCGGCCTCATCGGCCCGAACGGCGCCGGCAAGACGACGCTGGTGAAGATGCTGCTCGGGCAGCTCGCGCCCACCTCGGGCCTCCTCAAGTTCGGCACGAAGATGGAGGTGGTCTACTTCGACCAGATGCGCGACCAGATCGACGACAACAAGACCGTCGCCGAGAACCTCGCGGGCGACGGCGACTCCGTCGTCGTCCAGGGCCGTTCCCGCCACGTCATCAGCTACCTGCAGGACTTCCTCTTCGAGCCGACCCGCGCGCGCTCCAAGGCCAAGGTCCTCTCGGGCGGCGAACGCAACCGCCTCCTGCTGGCCCGCCTCTTCACCAAGCCGGCCAACGTGCTGGTGCTCGACGAACCGACCAACGACCTCGACGCCGAGACGCTCGACGTCCTCGAGGACATCCTGGTCGATTACACGGGCACCTTGATCCTGGTCTCCCACGACCGCGCCTTCCTGGACAACGTCGTGACGAGCACGCTCGTGTTCGAAGGCGACGGCGTCGTCACCGAGCACGCCGGCGGCTACACCGACTGGCGCAACGAGCTCGCCCGCGTCGCGGTCGCCAAGCGCCAGAGCGCGCTGACCGCCGCCCCGGCCGCCAAGCCGGCCGCCGCGAAGGGCGGCGCGCCCGCCCCGGCCGGCGCCAAGCTGAACAACAAGGAGCGCAAGGAGCTCGAGACGTTGCCGGGCCGGATCGAGCAGCTCGAGACCGAGCAGGCCCAGCTGACCGTGCAGCTCGGCGACCCCGAGATCTACAAGGACGGCGGCGCCCAGGCGGCGACCTTGCAGAAGAAGCTCCACGCGCTGGAGGCCGAGCACGCCCAGGCGGTGGAACGCTGGATGGAGCTCGACGCCCGCAAGGACGCCTGAGCCGCGAAAGGCTTGCGTGCGGGGAACCGGGGGCCCTTAAACGGGACTAACCCCCTGCCCCCATGAGCCTCCGCCCCGCCCTCCTGTTCCTCGCGTTGACCGGCTTCGCCGCCGACGCCCCCAAGGCCGCCGCGCCGACCCCCAAGCCGGCCGCGCGTCCGCAGCCGCCGACCCGGCCGTTCGACGGCCCGACCGCCCCGAAGTTCGTCCGCCTCGACGGCAAGCCCGGCGCGACGCCCTCCGCCGACGCCACCGGTGATTTCGTGGTGGGCCCCGATTACGTCGCGGCGCCCGAGACCAAGGCCGTCGCCGGCGTCCCGCAAGGTCGCGTCGAGCAGTTCGTGATGAACTCCAAGGATTGCCAGCGTTTCAACCCGGGCATCGCACGCAAAGAGTTCGGCACGCCCGACCCGAAGAACCCCAAGACCTTGATCGTCGAGACGCACGCCATCGACTACAAGCGCACGATCACCGTCCACATCCCGGCCCAGTACGTGCCCGGCACGGCGGCCCCGCTGCTGGTCACGCACGACGGCCCGGGGATGGGCAAGCCCGACCTCAACCTGTGCCGGATCCTCGACAACCTCATCGCCCAGAAGCGCATCCCGCCCGTGGTGACGGTCATGATCGCCAACGGCGGGGGCGACGCGCAGGGCCACGAACGCGGCAAGGAATATGACACGATGTCCGGCCTCTTCGCGGAGTTCATCCAGCTCGAGGTGCTGCCGCAGGTGGAGCAGAAGACAGGCGTGAAGTTCACGACCGACCCCGAGGGCCGCGCCACGATGGGCACGAGCTCCGGCGGCTCCGCCGCGCTGATCATGGCCTGGTACCACCCCGAGTGGTTCCGCCGCGTCCTGACGCTCTCCGGCACGTTCGTGAACCAGCAGTGGCCCTTCGACCCCGCCACCCCGGGCGGCGCCTGGGATTTCCACGACCAGCTCATCCCGAAGTCCGAGCGCAAGCCGATCCGCCTGTACCTGGCCGTGGGCGACCGCGACAACTACAACCCGAACGTGATGCGCGACGGCATGCATGACTGGGTCGAGGCGAACCATCGCATGGCCAAGGTCCTCAAGGAAAAGGGCTACGCCTACCAGTACCTGTTCTGCCTGAACGCCGGCCACGGGCTCGGACCCGCGCGGGCGCAGATCCTGCCGAACGCCCTCGAGTGGCTCTGGAAGGATTACCGCCCGTCCGGCAAGTGAGCCTCAGCGGCCGGGTTCCCAATGGTCCGCGCCGGCGAGGACCTTGTCGGCCGTGAGCGCCGCGGCCTCGCCCGGCCCCAGCACCCGCCCACCGCGGCGGGCGGACAGTTCCAGCGGGCGCCCGTCGGCATCCATCGATCCGTGCTCCTCGAAACGCGGGCCGACGGTGGCTTTTCCGGTGACGAGCCAGCCTTCCGGCTTCAAGGCCGCGGGCATCCGACAGCCGATGAACGCCACGTGGGAGCCGGGGAAAACGCCGGCGTCGACGCGGGCGAGCACGAAGCGCCGGGCTTCCGGGGCCGCCGTCAGCCGACAGTCGCGGAAGACGAAACCGGGTTGCTCCGGCGCGTTCCGGGCCTGGACGACATAGCCGTCGTGCAGTGTGCGCAGCTCGCAACGTTCGAACACGGCCGGACCACGGCCCCAGATATAATCGACGTCGCCTTCGATGAGACAGTCGACCGCGAGGAGGCGGCCGTTGAGATTGAGGGTGTCCTGGAAGCTGCGGAAGTCCACGCGGCGGAAGACGCAGCGATCGGCCTTCACGCAGACGGCCTCGGCCTGCGAGCCGCGATAGGGCGTGGTGTTATGGACCGTGAGGTCCTCGAG
>JBEGOO010000152.1:0-3338 GCA_041182045.1 Verrucomicrobiota bacterium | reverse complement strand
ACCCGCACGCCAACCTCGGCGGCCAAGCCGGCGGGCAAGGCGGCCCCGGGCAACGCAAGGGCGGCCCCGGCCAGGGCAAGGGCGGTCCGGGGATGCGCAAAGGCGGCCCCGGCGGCCCGCCGCCGTTCGACGGCCCCCCGCCCTTCGACGGGCCGCCGCCCGCGGACGGTCCGCCCAAGGACGCCGCGCCCCCCGGGAAATAACGGAAATAAAAAAGGCCTCCCCCGCGGGAGGCCTTCGTCTTGACGGGCGCACCCCGGCTCAGGCGCCTTCCTTGGGATCGCGCTTCTTCTTCGGCTTCTCCTCCGCGGGAGCGGCGCCGTCCTTCGCCTTGCCGCCTTCCTTGGGGCCCGCGCCCGGGCCGTTGAAGCCGGGGATCGTGAACCCGTTGCCTTCGACGAGCTTGAGGCGCCGGCGGGTCTCCTCCGGCAGGGCCGCGCGCTGCTCGGGGGTCGTGACCTCGCCCTCGAAGACCACCTTGCCGGCGGGATCCTTGATCGTGACGTGCTTCTTGCCGTCCTTCTCCTCGAGGGAGACGGTGCCGTCCTGGTCGGCGGCCATCGAGCTGGAGGAGGTGCCGACACCCGAGCCGAGGCTGAAGGAGAAACTCTTGGAGAACGACTGGGTCGTCCCGCCCGGCGTGACGGTCACCGAGCCGCCGACGCCGGGTTGGTCGAGCTGCGGGATGGGCAGACCGCGCGCGCGCATCTCCTCGAGGCGCTTGAGGACCTCGGGCGGGAGCTGCTGGTTGTTCGGGCCGATCACGATGACCTGGCCTTGGCCGGCCTGGGCCGGGCCACCGTTGAGGTCGATCTCGATCGGCTGGCCGTTCACGGTGATGGAAGCCCGGCCACCGGAGACCACGGGCGGGTTCGCCGGCGTGGCGGGCGCGACGCCGGTGGCGGCGCGCGGCGTCACCGGACGGGAGGCGAAGGCCTTGGGGACGCGGCCCTCGAGCTTCACCTCGGCGACCTGCACCTCGGCGCCGCGGACCAACGTCAGCTTGATGGTGTCGCCGGCCTTGCGCAGGCGGACGAGCGACTGGAACTGCGAGGTGTTGACGAGGATCTGGTCGTCGAGGCGCGTGAGGATGTCGCCCTCCTCGATCTTGCCGGCGGCGGGGCCGGTCGGGTCGACGAAGCCGACGAGCACGCCGAGGCCGGCGGGGATCGCGGACTGGGCATGTTCGGCGCGGACCTTGTCGGACAGGTAGCCGAGGTTCACGCCGACGTAGGGCTGGGCTTCGGCCGGCGCGGTGGCGGCGTTGCCGGCCGCGGTCTGGGCGGGGAGCACGGCCGGCGCGAGGAGGCCGGCGAGGAGGAGCATGTGCAGGGGGATGGTCATGGCGGTTCTATCGGGGTTATGAAAGGGAGCGGAGCACCCGGCGGGATTTGTTCAGTAAGTCTCCAGCGGAAGCAAGGTCGTCTGCTCCGAGGGCCGGTAATTGATGAACCGGGTGCGGGTGCGCGGGTCCTCCCACTGCGTGGTGTTCTCCCAGCGGGCGCGGACCGGCCGGGCGAAGCTGCCATCCTCGAGCCGCACGGGGCGGAGCACCTCGATCTCGACGGGCGATTGCTCGGCCCGGACCAGCTGGTAGGCGGGGGCGCTTTCCTCCGCTTCGCCGCCGACGAAGAGGCCGAGCGCGAGCGCGGCGGCGGCGGTGGTCGCCGCGGCGGCCCATGCGATGACGACCCCGCGACGCGCGGCGGGGGGATCGAGCTCGCGGGCGAGGGCGGCGGTCACGGCGAGGCCGGGCGGGCGCGGACGCAGGCGGGCGAGGGCGCTTTCGAGGTCGTGGTCGGGGTCAGTCATGGGCGCGGGCGGTGATGAGTTTGCGGAGGGCTTCCATGGCATAGCGCCACCGGGAGGCCGCGGTGTTCGGGGAGATCGAAAGTTGTTCGCCGATCTGGTCGAAGGTGAGCGCGCCCCAGACCTTCAGGACGACGACCTCGCGCTGCTCGGCGGGCAGCAACGGCAGCGACTGGGCGAGCGCCTGCAGCCGCGGGTCGGCCTCGGGCTCGAACCACGTCACCGTCTCGCTGTCATCGCCGACGACCTTCTCGCGCGCCGCGCGCCGGTCGGTCCGGCGCAGCAGGTCGAGCGCGGCCCGGCGGATCGAGGTCACGACGAGGGCGTTCGGGTCGCCGGGCAGGTGACGTTGGTGTTTCCAAAAGCGCACGAACGCCTCCTGCACCACGTCGTCGGCGTCCGCCTCGGAGCGGGTCCATTGGCGCGCGATGAGCCGGAGCCGGGCGCCGTGCTCGGCGAACCAGGCCCGCCAATCTTGATCGGCATGGGCGTCGGACATCCTGGGGATGGTAAGGAGCGGAGCGAAGGGCGGTCCTTGTCTACCGCCCGGTCAATTTAACCGGCCCGGCAAACTGGTCAAAGCAGTTGCGAACCCTCGGGCGACCCCCTAACTCGGCCCCAGATGCCCGCCGAACCCGTCCAGCCCCCCGCCCGCGGCCTTTTCCGGTCGCTGATCCGCTGGTTCGACGCCGACTACATCCCCGAGGGGGCCGAAACGCTGCGGAACACCCCCAAGAAGGTCGACTGGCCCCGGAGCCTACCCTTCGTGCTGATGCACCTGGCCTGCTTCGCGGCGCTCTGGGTGGGGGCCAGCCCCATCGCCGTCTGGACGGCCGTCGGCCTGTATTTCTTCCGGATGTTCGCCATCACCGGCTTCCTGCACCGGTATTTCTCGCACAAGACCTTCTCCACGTCCCGCGCCTTCCAGTTCATCATGGCCGTCTGGACCGCCCTGGCCGTGCAGCGCGGCGCGCTCTGGTGGGCCTACACGCACCGCCACCACCACAAGCATTCCGACGAGCCGGAGGACAAGCACTCGCCGGTGGTCGACGGGTTCTGGTGGTCCCACATCGGCTGGATCACCTCGAAGAAGAACTTCCCGACCGACTACACGAAGATCCCCGACCTCGCGAAATACCCCGAGCTCGTCTTCCTGAACCGCTTCGACATCCTGATCCCGCTGCTCGCCGCGGCCGCGACCTACGGCGCCGGCGCCTGGCTGGGCGCGCACGGCCACGACACCAACGGCCCGCAGCTGCTCGTCTGGGGCGTGATTTCGACCGTCGTCCTGTTCCACGGCACCGCCTGCATCAACTCCCTCGCGCACGTCTTCGGGAGCAAGCGCTTCCAGACCACCGGCGACGAGTCGCGCAACTCGTTCCTCCTCACCCTCATCACCCTCGGCGAGGGCTGGCACAACAACCACCACCGCTACCAGGCCACGACGAAGCAGGGCTTCTACTGGTGGGAGTTCGACCCGACCTACTACGGCCTCAAGGTGCTGTCGTGGACGGGGCTGATCTGGGGCC
>JBEGOO010000151.1:0-4984 GCA_041182045.1 Verrucomicrobiota bacterium | reverse complement strand
TGGAAACGGTGTCGCCACGTCCGGGTGGACGCGGGAAACCAGCGGGCGTCGAGGCAACGCTCCAGCGCATAACCACACCACAACAGCCAGGCGGTCGTCAGCGTCCCGAGGGTCGCAAGCGATCCCGGGACCGCGAGTTCACGGGCGAGCACCACGAAGGCGACGCCGTCCAACGATAACATCGCGGGCCAGGCCCACCAGGGAGCGCGGCCGGCGGGGGTCATCAGGACCGTCGGCCCGGCGCGCGGGCCACGACCGCCTTCATCCGGCGGAGGATCTCGCGCAGCCGCTCGCGCGGACACCCGAAGTTCAGGCGCACGTGGCCGGGGCCGCCGAAGTCGGCGCCGTTGCTGAAGCCGACGCCGCCCTTCTCGAACTCCGCGTGCGCGTCCTCGAACCCGAGCGCGGTGACGTCGAACCAAGCGAGGAAGCTCGACTGCGGACGCTGGCGCAGGACGACGCCCGGCATGGCCTTGAGCTCCGCCTCGATGAGGTCGAGGTTGCCGCGCAGGTAGTCGACGCACTCCAGGCGCCAGGGTTCGCCGTGGTCGAAGGCCGCCTGCGTGGCGACGAGGCCGAAGGCGTTCTGGTCGAGCGAGAGGCCCTGCAGGACGCGGCGGAAGCGGGTGCGCAGCCCGGCGTCGGGGATGATGGCGAAGCCGCAGGTGAGGCCGGCCACGTTGAACGTCTTGCTCGCCGCCATGAGCGTCACGGTGCGGGCCGCGATATCCTCGCCCAGGGTCGCGAAGACCGTATGCTTCGCCGCCGGATCCAGGACCAGGTCGCAGTGGATCTCATCGGAACAGACCGTGAGGTCGTGCTGGCGCACCAAGGCGGCCAGGCGCTCCAGCTCCGCCCGGTCGAAGACGCGCGCGAGCGGGTTGTAAGGGCTGCAGAGCAGCAGGACCTTGGCGTGCGGTTGCGCGCAGGCTTCCTCGAGCTTCGCCCAGTCGAACGTCCAGCGACCGTCGACGAAGACCATCTCGAGCTTGAGCGGGTTGCGCTCGGAAAGGACCGGGGCCGTCAGGAAAGGCGGGTAGACCGGGGCGGTGGTGACCACCGACTCCCCGGGCTTGGTGGCGCAGCGGATGGTGGCGTGGATGCCGGGCACCAGGGAGCACATGAACGTGATCCACTCGGGCTTGATCTCCCAGCCATGGCGGCGACGCACATGGTTGACGACCGAGGCGAAGACGCCGTCGCGTTGCGCGGGGTAACCGAAGACGCCGTGGGCGGCCCGCGCCTGCACGGCCGCGACCACCGCGGGCGGCGACACGAAATCCATGTCGGCGATCCAGCAGGGGATGATGTCCTTGTCGGCGTACTTATGCCACTTGGTGCTGTCGGAGCCGGCGCGCTCGGGGCAGCTGTCGAAATTGAAAGCCATGGTCTGGGGGAAACCTTGGATTGAACCCCCGCACGGGCAAACGCATTTTGAGCGCATGACCCCGGCCTGGACCCTCCGCTCCGCCCGCGCGCTCGGCCCGGTCCGGGTCGGCGTCCGGCACGGGCTGACGGAAGCCGTGACCCCCGAGGGCATCCTCGTCTACCGGACGCCCCTCCCCGTCGCCGCGGCGCGACGGTGGTGCCAGGGCTTGGGCGGCGAGGTGGTGTCCGGTCCCTTGCCCGCCATCATCGGCGGCCGCGCCTACGGCACCGCCTTCCAGCTCAAGGTCTGGCAGGCCTGCCACCGGATTCCGTCCGGCCAAAAGCGGACTTACGGTCAATTGGCCAAGACCGTGGGTTGTCGTTCGGCCCAAGCGGTCGGCGCCGCCCTCGGCGCCAACCCGCTCGCGGGGATCATCCCGTGCCATCGGGTCGTCGCGGCGGATGGCCTCGGTGGTTTCGCGTGGGGGGCCGCGCGCAAGCGGGCTTGGCTGGAGGCCGAGGCCGATGGCGCTGCTCGATGATCTCGACCGCGGGCTCCTCGACCTGATCTTCCCGCGCGACTGCGTGGTCACGCAGGAACCGATGGAGCTCGGGCCGCGCCGACATCTTTCGGAGGCCGGGGCCTTGGAACTGAGGCGCATCGACGACCCGCGTTGCCTGCGCTGCGGGCACCCGTTCGACGGCACGCTCGAGACCGACCGCGCCTGCCCGCACTGCCTCGGCCTGGACCCGGCCTTCGGCCGGGCGGTCTGCCCCTTCCGGGCGCGCGGACCCGTCCGCGACATCATCCACCGGATCAAGTACGGCGGAGCCCCTTGGCTCGCGGAGGACCTCGCGCATGCGGCGCTGGCCGACGACTTGTTCCGCCGGCACCTCATGGGCGCGAGGTTGGTGCCGGTGCCGCTGCATGCGGCGCGCCTCCGGGAACGGGGCTATAACCAGGCCGAGCGCGTCGCGGCCTGGCTGGCGGCCCGCTTGCCCGGCTCCGCCTACGCCCCCGTGCTGATCAAACAAGCGGAGACGGTCTCCCAGACGCGGCTCGACCGGCAGGAACGTCGGGCGAACGTCCGCCGGGCCTTCCGGGTCGCGCCCGGGGCGAAGATCGACCCGCGGAGCCGTTATGTGGTCATCGACGACGTCCTGACCACCGGGGCGACCTTGCACGCGTGCGCGGCGACCTTGCGAGCCGCGGGGGCCGGCCACGTCGACGCCGCCGCCCTCGCGCACGGTTGAGGCGCGCGACCGCGGGCTACTTCGCCAAGGCCGCGGCGAGCTGCTCCGCCGTGCAACCCATCGGGCCGAGGACGAAGTCGCGCATGTCCGCGGCCAAAGGCGCGGTGAAGACCCGCGTGAGCTTGGGGGAGCGGAAGTCGAGCCGCGCGGCGTGGAGCGCCTGCCGGCCCATCTCGAGGTGCTTGGCGAGCCGCGGGGTCCAACCATGGGCGATGAACTCGAGGAACAGCGTGTCGTCCCCGCCGTACATCTTGTCGCCCACGACCGGGCAACCGAGCCAGAGCGCGTGCGCCCGGATCTGATGCTTGCGGCCGGTGTGCGGCTGGACGCGGGCGAGCACGTAGCCGGCGTTGGCGAGCACCGGCTCGAAGAAGGTCGCCGACGGCAAGGTCCCCGGTCCTGCGCGGACCGCGGTCTTCACGACGACCTCGCTCGTCTCATCGGGCCCCAGCGGCTGGTCGACCATGATCGGCTCCGGCAAGGAACCTTTGAGCAAGGTGTAGTAGGTCTTGGTGACCCAGCGTCGCTCCATCGCGGTCTGCGCGGCGGAGGCCGCCTCGTAATGCTTGGCGATGAGGATGAGCCCGCTGGTCTCGCGATCCAGCCGGCTGACCAGATGCAGGACCTCCAGCCCGCGCCACTCCTTGACGGCGCCGACGAGCGAGGACCAGGGACCATCCTTCGACGGGTGGCAAACGAGCCAGCCCGGCTTATCGAACACCAGGTAATCGTCGTCCTCCGCGAGCAACCAACCCGGCAGGTCGGCGGGGTCGACCTTCGGCGGCGTGCTGCCCGGCGGCACGAAGGTGAAATCGCTCATGCGATGGGCGGCAGGCGGTCCTGCAGCTGCGACGCGGGCAAAGCCCCGCCATGGAAGCGCGCGAGCACCTCGCCCACGAGGTACAGGGAGCCGAGCACCACCACCGGGTCGCCCGCGGCGCGGCAGACGCCAGGCACCGGGAAAAGTTCGGCCACCGTCGAGACCGTCGCCTTCGCCTGGTCGGTCGGCGACAGGAGCGCGACGAGCTCCTCCGGGCGGCAGGCGCGCTCGTTGTCCGGGGCGACGAGGTGCAGGCGGGCGGCGAGCGGGGCGACGACCGCGAGCAGGGCGCGGGCGCGCTCCGCGCCGAGCGCGCCGACGATCACGGTCGGGGCCGGGACGGCGGCGAGCAGCGGGGCGATCGCGCGGACGCCCTCCTCGTTATGGGAGCCGTCGACGATCAACGCGCGCCCGTCGGCCAGCGTGAGCCGTTGCCAGCGGCCGGCCCAATCGACCTGACGCAAGGCCGCGCGGGCGGTCTCCTCGCGGATCGGGAGCCCCGTCGCCAGCTCGCACGCGAGCAAGGCCAGGCCGGCGTTCGCTCGTTGGTGCGCGCCGACCAGGTTCGTCTCCGGCAGGCCATCCGGGAAGTAATCCTTGAGCCAGTACAACGGCGCGCCGACCTCACGAGCGCGCGCGGCGATGACCGCTTCGGCCGCGGGCGGGACGAGGCCGATGACGGCGGGCACATCCGGCTTGAGGATGCCGGCTTTCTCGGCGGCGATGTGCGCCACGGTCGGGCCGAGGTACTCCTGGTGGTCCAGGCCGATCGAGGTGATCACGCAGACCTCCGGCTCGCAGAGGTTCGTGGCGTCCAGGCGTCCGCCCAGCCCGGTCTCCAACACCGTGACGTCGACCCGTCGCACGGCGAACTCGATCCACGCCGCGGCGGTGATGAGCTCGAAGAACGTCGGGGCGAGGTCGGGGGCGGCGGCGGCGATGGCCGCATGATGCGGGCGCAGGCTCTCGGCCAGCGCGACCACCCGTTCGTCGGCCAAGGGGCGGCGGTCGACCTGGATCCGTTCGCCGATGGCGACGAGGTGCGGGCTGGTGTAAAGCCCGGTGCGCCGGCCATGGGCGCGCTGGATGGCCTCGATCATCGCGCAGGTCGACCCCTTGCCGTTGGTCCCGGCGACATGGAAGCAAGGCGCCGCCCGCTCCGGGTGGGCCAGGCGCGCGGCCAGGACGGCCATGCGCTCGGTGCCCAGGCGCGAGCCGAGGTTGCGCAGGCCCGTCAACCAACGGAGCGTGGCCTCGGTGGACATGGCCGCGGCGACCGCGCTCAGGCGGCGCGACGCTTGGTCGCCTTGACCTTCACCTTGCGGTGGGCGAGGGCGCGCAGGAGGCTGGCGAGCTTGGCCTTCATCTCCTTGCGGTGGATGATCATGTCGATCAGGCCGCGCTTGAGGAGGAACTCGGACGTCTGGAAGCCGTCGGGCAGGTCCTGGTTCGTGGTCTCCTTGATGACGCGGGCGCCGGCGAAGCCGATGAGCGCGCCGGGTTCGGCGACGATGACATCCCCCAGGGTGGCGTAGCTGGCCA
>JBEGOO010000150.1:0-12466 GCA_041182045.1 Verrucomicrobiota bacterium | reverse complement strand
CAAGGTGCCGGCCGAACTCGAGGCCCTGCTGAAGACCAAGCAGCTCTCGGTGCCGTTCAAGACGGACAACGAATGGCATACGCTGACGCTCGTGACCGAGGGCGACGAGATGCGCTGCTCGCTCGACGGCAAGCTGGTCTCCCGCCACCGGTCCCCGGGCTTCGCCCACCCGATGAAACGTTGGTTCAGTTTCCTGGCCCCGAGCACGGTCTGGATCGACGACGTGAGGATCTACCAGGTTAAATAAGATGCTCCGCCGCGATTTCCTCGCCTCCACCTTGCTCGCGACCTTGGCCGCGGGCTGCGCCACCCCGGGTCGCCCGCCGCGCATTCTCCTGCGCTCGTCTTGGCAGACGGTGAACATCGGGGACATCGCCCACACCCCGGGGGTGCTGGCCTTGCTGGAGCGCCACTTGCCGGAGGCCGAGATCACCCTCTGGCCGGGCGACGTCGGCAATGGGGTCAAAGAACTGCTGCAACGCCGCTTCCCTGCCCTGCGCTTCGCCCAGACGCCCGCCGAGCAGGCGGAGGCTTTCACCCGCTGCGACTTCCTGCTGCATGGTTCAGGACCGTCCCTCGTGGGGGCCGACACGGTCGAGCGTTGGTCCCGGACCACGGGCAAGCCTTACGGGGTCTTCGGCATCACCGTGACCGCGGCCTCCGCGCCGGAAAAGGTCGTCCGCCTGCTCGCCGGCGCCCGCTTCGTCTACTTCCGCGACAGCGCCTCGTTGGCGTTGGCGAAAGCGAAGGGTGTCACCGCCCCGCTCATGGCTTTCGGTCCGGACGGGGCGTTCGCCGTCGACCTGGCCGACGATGCCCGGGCCGAGGCGTTGCTCCGGCGTTTCGACCTGCAGCCGGGCAAGTTCCTGTGCTGCCTACCCCGCTACCGGCAGACGCCCTACTGGACCATCCCCCGCAAGCACGCGACGTTCGACCCGACGAAACAGGCGATGAACGATCGATTGAAGGACCATGACCATGCTCCGCACCGGGCCGCGATCGAGCGGCTGGCCCGGGAGACGGACCTGAAGGTGCTGCTTTGCCCGGAGGACGAGACCCAGATGGCGCTGGGCAAGGAGCTAATCCTCGAACGGCTCTCCCCGACCGCCCGGGCGCGCTGCGCCTGGAAACCCGACTTCTGGCTGACCGACGAGGCGATCAGCGTTTACCGCCGCAGCGCCGGCCTCTTCGGCAACGAGATGCACAGCCCGATCATGGCGGTGGGCAACGGCGTCCCCGCCATCGTCTGCCGCTGGGAGACCCAGACGACCAAGGGCGTGATGTGGCGCGACCTCGGGCTGGGCGACTGGCTCTTCGACTTCGACGATGAAGCCCAGGTGTCCCGGCTGCCCGACGCGGTGCTGGCGATGGCCAAGGACCCGGTCGCTTCCCGAGCCAAGGCCGCCGCCGCCCGCGCGCAAGCCGCGGAGCTGCACCGGGACATGGTCGTCCAGGTGGCCCGCGCCGCGAAGCCGGCCTAGCCGGTCACCAGCGATAGGCGATGGTGTAGCTGACCGTCTTCTCCTCGTCGGGTTGCAGGGTGACGGCGAACTCGAAGGTGGACGCATCCTTCTTCACGTATTCCTGGCTCCAGGCATCGATGGCCCAGCTCCCCTGATGGGCGGCGTGCTCGCGCACCTGAATGGTCACCGGCTCCTTCTTGTGGTTGCGGACCTTGATCTCGACGTTCTGGATGGCCACCCGGTTGGCGCCGTCTTCCTTCTGGCTGACCAGGCGACGCTCCCCCACGAGGTCGAAGCTATTCCCCGTCAGCACGCGCACGACCTCGCCCTTGGGGGTATGGTCGATGGTGTTTTCGCCGACGAACTCCAGCTGACGGTCGGCGTCCTGGGAATAGAAGCGGACCTTCCCCTTCGGCAAGGCCAGACCCAGGTGATTAGCCTCCGAGTTCTTGAATTCCCGGTAGACCTGCACCTTGCCGGTGGCGCCCCGGCGAGTGGCACCGCGACCTTCGAACACATACACCCGTTCGGCCTTCACCGCGGTCGCCCGCACGAACTCGACCTGCTTGGTCTCCTTGTCGCGCAGCGTCGCCGGATTCGCCAGGGTGTAGAGGTGGAATTCGTCGAAGCTCTTCTCGGCGACAACCGCGTCCATCGCCACGCCGCCCCTGGCGGCCGCCATCATCGGGACCCCCAAGTTGGTCTCGGCCGCCCGCTGCACATCCCCGGCCATCAACTTGATCCGCGCGTCGGCGAAGGACATACCGCTCTGGTTGTTCATCGTGATCCAACCCACGACGTCGACCGAGTCGCCCTTCTCCGTGGCGATGAGGTTATAACTCGCCTCCCACGTGAAACCGCGGCTGAGGTAGGCGACCTCACCCTCGATCTTGGCGGGAGCCACGGCGTTGAGCCGCCAGTTCAGCGTGGGCTTGAGCACCTGATCCCCGCCGACCGCCGGGAACACCGGCTCGCCCGGCAACGAGAACTGCAGCTTGCCGTCGACCTCGATGATGGGCTCGACGAAGTTGCCGCCCGGGACGAAACCGCTGCGCACGACCTTGCCCAGGATCACGCGATCGGGCTTGTTCGGCTCGCGCCGATTGAATTCGAGCGTCTTGCCTTCGAACAACGAAAGCAGCATGGCCTGGGAAACCGGATCGTTCCGATAGGACTGCTCCAGCACCTGGAACTCCGCCTTCCCCGCGACATCGCGCAGGATGACCGAATCAGCCTCCACCTGGGAGGTGGCCCCGGCGAAGGAGACTTGATTGACCCCGACCTTCAGGTCGAGCGGGAGGGTCTCCCGGACCACGGCGTAACCGCCGTTATAGATCGTCAGGGCGGGGTCGGCGGCAGAAACGGCCGCGGCGGAGAGAAGCAGGAGCAGGGGGAGTTTCATCGTGGTAGGCATGAGGTGAAGCCTACCCCCCGCCCCCCGAGGTTCAACCCCAAGCCGGCAACTAGGGTATTTTCGTTGAACTTCGCCCTTCAAGACTTGTCCTAAAACAAAGCCATGCCCCTGGTCCGCCTTTGCCTTTTCACCTGTCTGGCCATCGCGCTCGACGCCGGGGAAGCCGCGACCTGGCGATTCGATGGCCGCCCGCTCCCCGAGGTCGTCGCCCAGGGTGGCGTCACCTTCGGCCAACCGGGCCCCCGCCGACCCGACTACCCCGCCTTCGACCAACAGAACACATCGGCGCGCTTCGACGGCAAAGGCGCGCGTCTGGCGCTCGCGGACACGGCGGACCATCGGTTCGACTTCACCAAGGGCGACGCCATCACCCTGGAGTCCTGGGTGAAGATGGATGGACTCAAGAAGGGAGCCAACGTCTACCTCATCGGCAAAGGCCGGACCCAAGCGGGCTCGTCGAATCAGAACTGGGCGCTCCGCCTCCGTGAGATGTATGGCTCCGCGTGCCCGAGTTTCCTCTTCGCGACGAACCCTGCCGTCGGCGATCAAGGCGACGACCGCTGGCACCGCTGGACCGCCAAGCGAGGCCTCGTCGATGACGGCCGCTGGCATCACGTCGCGGTGAGCTATACCTTCGGCGACCCGACGAGCATCCGTGGTTACGTGGACGGGGAGGAGATTCCGGGCGCCTGGGACATGGGCGGAGCCACCGGCGAAGCCCCCGTGGTGGACGACGATGCGGTCTGGGTCGGTTCCTCGATGGGCGGCAGCCCGAACAACAGTTTCCATGGGTGGCTCGACGAGATCGCCGTGCATCGACGCGCCCTGCCCGCGGAGGAATTGGCCGGGCGATTCAAGACGACCTTGCCCCCGGTGGCCGTCGCCGTCGCCGCTCCCCGCGATGCGAGCGCCAACGCCGGCAACGACAGCGCCAACCTGACCGGCCACAAGGCCACGCAAGGCGCGGCGGCCGCGATCAAAGGGTCATCCTTCGCCGACTGGGACAAACTCAAGCCGGGAGAGGTGCTGGTGCAGCTCGCGACCGGCTGGAAAACGGAGAAGAACGTCTGGCCCACCGAGGCCCTGCCGACGACGGAAAGCTACGCGGCGCCCGCCTTCGGCTTCTTCCGCCCGCCGCACCTCTACGTCGCGACCGGCGTGCGTGGCGACCGCGGGAGCCCTTACTTCTTCCGGGCCGGCGCGAAGGTGACGATCCCCGCCGGCAAGCACCGGCTGCTGCTCCGCGGCCGCGGGGCGTCGGCGCTCTTCATCGACGGGAAGCTTGTCCTTTCCACCCCCTTTCCTCCCGGCGGCTCGGATGACAAACCGATCAAGGTGCAGGACAAGTTCCTCGACCTGGGGCCGTCCTTCCGCTTCGCGCCACCGGGCAACCGCGAGGCCTGGTGCGAATTCATCGGCGATGGGCGCGAGCATCGCGTCGCCCTCGAGACGATCGTGGGCTACGTGATCAACGCGAAGTCGCGTCGGCGCGCGGAGCTGGGCGAAACGGTCGCCGCGATCTCGCTGGCGGGCAGCCAGACCTGGCGGCTGTTCGGACCCGGCGCGACGACGCCGGCGTACGATGATGCGGGCTGGGCAAGCTACGTCGACCAGGAGGAGGCTCGCCTCACCACCCTCGACGACGCCGCCCGCGCCGCCGCCCGCGCCACCGAGGCGGATTACTGGCGAAAGCGTCGCGAAGCCGGCCAAGCATGGCTCCGTCGCACGGCGGAGACTCCTGTCCCGACCCTGCCGGCCGGCCAGACGGGCAACAATCCGATCGACGCCTTCATCGTCGAGAAACTCGCCGCCTACCAGGCCCAGACCCGCGACCAACCGGAGCTCGATTTCCACCGTGAAGTCTGGCCCATCCTGGAAGGCAAGTGCCTCGAGTGCCACCAAGGGGCCAAAGCCAAAGGCGGGCTGCATCTGGACTCGCTCGCGGGCGCGCTCAAGGGCGGCAAATCGGACGGACCCGCCCTGGTCCCGGGCGATCCCGCCAAGAGCCCGCTGCTCGCCCGCGTCTGCTCGAACGATCCGGAGGAGAAGATGCCGCCGAAAGGCCCCGGGCTCGCGGTCGCGGAACAGGCCCTGCTCCGCCGCTGGATCCTGGCCGGGGCCCGCTGGCCCGAATTCCGCCCCCAGCCCACCAAGCCCGCGCCCCTCTGCTCCGACCTGGCGTTCCTCCGCCGCGTGACGTTCGACGTGGTCGGCGTGCCGCCGACGACCGCCGAGATCGCGGCGTTCGAGGCCGATCGCTCGCCCGATAAACGCGCCCGGGTCATCGACCGCCTGCTGGCCGACCCGCGCGCGGCCGACGAGGCGATGGGCTACTGGCAGGACCTGCTCGCCGAGAACCCGAACATCCTCAACCCGACGTTGAACAACTCGGGGCCGTTCCGGTGGTGGCTCCACGAGAGCCTGCGCGACCACAAGCCGCTCGACCTGATGGTGACCGAACTGGTCCGCCTGCAAGGCAGCGAGCGGTTCGGCGGGCCGGCCGGCTTCGGCCTGGCCTCGCAGAACGACGTCCCCATGGCGGCGAAGGCCACCGTGCTGACCGCGGCCTTCCTCGGGATCGACGCCAAGTGCGCGCGTTGCCATGACTCGCCCGCGACCTCGACGAAGCAGGAACAGGTGTTCGCCCTGGCGGCGTTGCTCGAGACGAAAGGCGTGAAGGTCCCCGCCACGAGCAGCGTGGCCTTGGACAAGCTCCGCGAAGGCGGCCGCAAGCCGCTCATCGAGGTGACCCTCGCCCCGGGCGCGACCGTGCCGCCGCATTGGCCGTTCCCGGAGCTCGCGACCGAGAGCGTCGCGGACGAGCTGGCGCTGGCTCCGCACGACCCGCGCGACCGGTTGGCGACCTTGCTGACGGCCCCGTCGAACGAACGCTTCGCCCAGGTGATGGTCAACCGGCTCTGGACCCGGCTGATGGGCCGCGGCCTCGTCGACCAAGCCGGCGACTTCGAGCGGAGCCGCACCACCCACCCCGCCCTGCTCCGCTGGCTGGCGCGCGAACTGGTCCGCGGCGGGTACGACGCCGACCATGTGCGCCGGCTCATCCTCAATTCGCAGGCCTACCAGCGCGCCGATGACGCGACGTTGCGCGCCACGCCGGAGCTCTACGCCGCGCGCGCGCCGCGCCGCCTGACCGCGGAGCAGATCGTCGACGGGCTCTTCGCCGCGACCGGCAAACCGTTCCGCACAGAGGAGGTCAGCCTCGACATCGATGGCATCCGCGAAGCCGACAACTCGATCTCGCTGGGGCTACCGACCCGCGCGTGGATGCTCAACTCGACGTCCAATGAACGCGACCGCCCCGCCTTGGCGCTGCCTCGGATCCAAGCGGTCAACGACGTGCTGGCGGCGTTCGGCTGGCGCGCGAGCCGACCGGACCCGCTGTCCGACCGGGATCAGGCGGCCAACTCCCTGCAGCCGGCGATCCTGGCCAATGGCGTGATGGGCACCTGGCTGACGGGCTTGAGCGACGACCATGCCGTGACGGCGCTCTGCCTCGAGGCGAAGTCCCCGGAGGAACTCGTGGAGACCCTTTTCCTCCGCGTGCTGTCGCGGCGGCCGACCGCGGCCGAGCTCCGGCACCATGCCGACCGCCTCCGCCCCGGCTTCGCCGATCGCCTCGCCAAGCCCGCCGAGACCAAACCGACCGGACCCCGCCGCCCGGCATACTATGTCTCTTGGTCCAACCACCTGGACAAGGACGCCACGCTGGTGCGCCAACAACAGACCGAGGACGCCCGGCGCGGCGACCCGGCCACGTCCCGACTCGCGGCCGACTGGCGGCAACGGGCCGAAGATGCCCTCTGGGCGCTCGTCAACGCTCCCGAAGCCCTCTATCACTGATCGCATGGACCGCCGCACCTTCCTCACCGCCCTGGGGCTCGCGCCCTTCGCCGCCCAGCTGCCCGGAGCCACGACCGTCCACGCGCCCAAGGGCCAGGCGGAGCATTGCATCTTCATCTGGCTCGGCGGCGGCATGGGGCAGATCGACACCTTCGACCCCAAGGCCGTCGGCGACAACCAGGCCGCCAAGAAGAAGGCCGGCTCGCTCTACCCCTCCATCGAGACTTCCGTCGCGGGCGTCCGCGTCTGCGAACACCTCCCGCGCACGGCCAGGCTGATGGAGCACATGACCGCCGTGCGTTCGGTGCAGCACAAGGTCATCGACGAGCATGCCTTCGCCACGAACCTCGTGCACACCGGCCGCATGGTCAGCGGCAACGCCATCTACCCGTCGCTCGGCTCGATCGTCGCGCATCGCCGCGGGGCCCTCGACCCGAAAGTCCCGGCCTACATGCTCATCGGCTTCCCGAACGTCAGCCGCGGTCCGGGCTTCCTAGGCGTGAAGGACGGCTACGTCTACCTCGTCGACACGCAGTCCGGGCCGGCGGGCTTCACGCGGCCCGAAGGCCTCACCGGCGACCGCGAAACCGACCGCCGCGCCCTGCTCGCGGGCACGGGCGACGCACCGGCCGGCTCCGCCCTGGCCGAATACGCCGACGCGCAGCGCGAGGCCTTCCGCCTCGCGGGGCCCGCGTTCATGCGGCATTTCGACCTCGCGAAGGAACCCGCCGACCTGCGCGCGTCCTACGGCGGCGAGTTCGGCCAACGTTGCCTGCTCGCCCGACGGCTGGTCGAGGGGGGCGTGCGTTTCATCGAGGTCTCGCACAATCTGAACTTCATCAACGGCACGGGCTGGGACGTCCACAACGACGGCATCACGAACCAGCACACGCTGATCCGCGAGCTGGACCATGCCCTCGCCGCGCTCACCACGGACCTGAAGTCCAAAGGCCTGCTCGACAAGACGCTGATCGTGGTCGCGACCGAGTTCGGCCGGCCGGCGGAGTTCGACGGTCGCGGCGGACGCGGGCATCAGGGCTCCGCCTTCTCGATGGTGCTGGCGGGCGGCGGGCTACGCCACCGGGGCGCCTACGGCGTCACCGATGACCTGTCGAAGAAGGTGCTGCAGGACCCGGTCAGCGTGCCCGACTTCCACGCCACCATCCTGACCGCGCTGGGGGTCGACACCTCCGTCGACCTGAAGGACGGCGCCCGTCCGGTGCCGGTCACGGACGGCGGCAAACCCCTCGCGGCGCTGTTCGCCTGAGCCATGCGCGCCCTCTGTCTCGCGCCCTGGCTCTTCGTCGCCGGTTTCGCGGCGCCGACCCCGACCGGCGATCCCGCCGTCGTCGAGCGGACCCCCGGCTTGGTCGCGTTCTGGTCATTCGGCGAGGAGCCGACGGCCCCGCGACTTTCGCAGGGCACGAAGGAAAAGCATCCGCTCACGACCGTCGGCCCGGCCATCCCCCGGACGGAAGGCGGCGCTTACTCGGGCTACTCGGCCCACTTCCTCGGCCAACACTACCTCGAGATTCCCTACGCCCGCACCGGTGACCTGAACATCGCCGGCCCGGACGCGCGCGTGTCGATGTTCGCGGTGGTGCGCCTGGATGAGCTCAAGCGCGGCTCGACGATCGCCGGCATGTGGAGCGAGGGCAAGGGCGCCTACGACGACACCGGCACCCGGCAGTACGCGATGCTGTTGAACATGCCGACCTACGGCGGCCCCGGGCAGCTCACCCCGCACATCTCCGGCCTCGGCGGCCACTCCCGCCGGGCCGATGGTTCCGCGCTGCCTTGGTGCGCCGACTACGCGGCCAACCGCACCCGCCTGCCGATGGGGGAATGGATCACGCTCGCGTTCACCTACGACGGGCGCTGGATCAAGGCCTACTACAACGGAGTCCTCGAGGTCCGCGCGGTCGAACCGAAGATGGATAAGCGCGACGACCCGTATTTCACGAAGGAAGGCCCCGACGGCGGGCATCGCGGGATCAACCCCTATTTCTACGATAAAGGTATCTTCGCCTACGACCCCGCCAAGCACGCCGCCACCAAGCCGGGCGGCGGCGCGAACTTCACCGTGGGCGCCCGCTACGCGGTCGGGAGCATGCTCGGGGAAGCCCTCAAGGCCCGGCTGGCCGGCCTCGCCGTGTTCGACCGGGCCCTCACCGACGAGGAAGTCGCCCGCCTGCACCGCTCGGCCGGGCTGAAGTGAACGTCACTTCCCTTCCTTGCGACGCTCAGGGGCGCCGACGCCGTTGGCGTAGACATCCGATGACTTGAGACCCTTGCCGTAGCCGTTGCGGCCGGGCGGAGGGGCCTTGACGTCGAGCCGGTCGGGGTAGATCGCGTTCGCTTTCACGTATTTCGCGAGCAACGCGGGGTCGTCGGGGTAGTTGCCGCTGCCTTTCGGAGCCTCGATGAGGCGGCATTGATAGTCGCGGGCGATCTCGGGCTGCTCGCGCGACTCGCGGAGCTTCACGGCGTTGCGCACGACGGCGTTGAAGCGGGCCGCGCTCTCGGCATCCACGCGGCACGCGACCTGGTAGAGCTGCAGGTTCTCGGCGTTCGGCCCTTCCAAGGCATACCAGACCTCCATCCCCTCGGCGACCGACTCGGGGCGCATCGGGCTATGGACCGGGAAGTTGCCCTCGATGTTGGCGGGCGGGTCGAAGATGACCTCGAAGAAGACGCTGCCGAGGTGGGGCCAGGTCGCGGTGCGCGGGATCGCGAGCCGGAGTTTCCGGGGCTCGCCCTTCGCGCCTTCCGTGCGGATGACGATCGTCTCGCCTTCCTTGTACTCGAGGATGTGGCCCTTGCCGGTGACGCGCACCTTGGCCTCGGGGCTCTTGGGCCCGCGCTCCTCTTTGTCGGCTTGGACGGCCTTGCCGGCGGGCGCCGCCGTCGCGACGAGGGTCAGGCAGCCGAGGGCGAGGAGGAAGCGCATGCGGGCAGGTTGCCGCCCGGCGCCGGCGAGGCGAGCCCGGACCTCAACGCCCGCGCGCCAGCCGCGCCAGTTTCTCCCCGGCGGCCAACAGGGTCGCCTCCTTCTTGGCGAAGTGGAAGCGGATGTATCGATGCTCCGGTTCCCGGAAGAAACTCGAGCCCGGCACGCCGGCGAGGCCGACTTCCTTGACCATCCATTCCGCGGCCTCGGTGTCGGTCTTGAAACCGAGGGGGGAGATGTCGAGGAGCGAGTAATAGGCCCCCTGCGGCTCGGTGTACTTGAGCCCGGTCTTCGCCAGGAGACCGCTGAACAGGGCGCGCTTCCGGGCGTAACCCGCGGCCATCTCCTGGTAATAGGACAGCGGCAGCTCGAGCCCGGCGACCGCCGCCTCCTGCAGGGGCGCGGCGGCGCCGACGGTCAGGAAGTCATGCACCTTGCGGGCGCGCTCGATGAGGCGCGGCGCGGCCTGCACATACCCGAGGCGCCAACCCGTGATCGAGTAGGTCTTCGACAGGGAGTTGCAGGTGATGGTGCGCTCGAAGGCCCCGGGCAAGGCCGCCACGTGGACGTGCGCGTGCGGGTCGTAGACGATGTGCTCATAGGGCTCGTCGGTGATGACGAACGCGTCATGCCGTTCCGCCAGGTCGACGATCTCCGTCAGTTCGGCGCGGGTGAAGACCTTGCCGCAAGGGTTCGAGGGATTGCAGACGATGATGGCCTTCGGCTTTTGCGCGAACGCCCGGGCCAGCTCGGCGGGGTCGTACGTGAAGTCCGGCGCCCGCAGCGGCACGAAGATCGGCTCCGCGCCGGACAGGATGGCGTCCGCCGCGTAGTTCTCGTAGAACGGCGAGAAGACGATGACCTTGTCGCCCGGGTCGCACGCCGTCATCATCGCCGCCATCATCGCCTCGGTGCTGCCGCAGGTGACGACGAAGTGCTGGTCGGGATCGAGCGCCAGCCCGGTGAAGCGGTTCACCTTGGCGGCCAGGGCCTGGCGGAAACGCGGGGCGCCCCAGGTGACGGCGTATTGATGGTGCGGCCCGCGCGTGGCGCGCTCGAGCGCGGCCAGCAACGCCTCCGGCGGGTCGAAGTCGGGGAAGCCTTGGGAAAGGTTCAAGGCCCCGTGCTGGTTGGCGAGGCGCGTCATCCCGCGGATGACGGACTCGGTGAAACCTTCGAGGCGGCGGGCGGTGGCGGGCATGGCGGGGGATCCCGCCATCCCTAGTCGGGGGCCCACCTGAGGGCAAGGCCGCTCAGCGGTGGTCAGGCTTCCAGGCCGCCGCGCGGTCGGCCAGGTACTTCACGTAGATGTCCTGGTCGTTGAGGCACGGGATCTGCTCGAAGGACTCGCCGCCGGCGTGGAGGAATTCCTCCTTACCTTCCTCGCTGATCTCCTCGATGGTCTCGAGGCAGTCGGCGGTGAAGGCCGGGCACATGACCAGGAGCTTCTTGCAGCCTTCGCCAGGCAGCGCCTCGAAGCGCTCGTCGGTGTAAGGCGGCACCCACTTCTCCGGCCCGAAGCGCGACTGGAAGGACATCTCGTACTGATCCTCGCGGAGCCCGGCCCGGCGGGCGAAGAGGAGCGTGGTCTGGACGCACTGGTGCTTGTAGCAGTTGGCGTGGGACGGGCTGGCCTGGAGGCAGCAATCCTTGACCTTGGTGCAATGGGCCTTGGACGCGTCGCCCTTGCGGAGGTGGCGCTCCGGCACGCCGTGATAGGAGAACAGCACCTTGTCGAACGGCTTCGCGAGCCACGGCCGGGCGGATTCCACCAGGCAGTCGATGTAGGCGGGGTCGTTGAAGTACGGCTGCAGGACGTGATACTTGAGGCCCGGGGCGAGGCGCGTGAGCTCCTCCTGGATCTTCACCACGACGGTCTCATAGGAGGACATCGCGTAGTGAGGGTACTGCGGCATCACGAACAGGTCGTCGATGCCCAGCTCCAGGACTTTCCGGACGGCTTCGGCGCAGGAGGGGGTGCCGTAACGCATGCCGGTGACGACGGGGAGGCCGGTCGCTTTCTCCAGCTTGGCGCGGAGCTTCTCGGTCGTGACCAGGAGCGGGGCGCCTTCGGGCGTCCAGACCGTGGCGTAGGCGGCGGCCGACTTCTTGGGGCGGGTCCGCAGGACGATGCCTTCGAGCAGCGCGAAACGGAAGGGGGCGGGATAATCGATGACGCGCTCGTCGCCCAGGAATTCCCGGAGGTAGTTCCGGACGTCGGGGACCGAGGTGCTCTTCGGGGAACCGAGGTTGAGCAGGAGGATGCCTTTGCGCGCCATACCCGCAGAAAGTCGGGTATCCCGACGTTGTCAAACGCCGGAGGCGACCACGGCGTCCAGGACCGCCTGGAAGGACTCGATCCGGGCCTGGGGCGTGATGCCGTGGCCTAGGTTGAAGATGTGCCCCGGGTCGTCGGCGTTGTCGGCCAGCACCTCCATGGCGGCGGCATGCGCGGCGGCGGGCTCGCCGACCATGAACTCGGGATCGAGATTGCCCTGGAGGCAGATCGGCCGGCCGGCGAGCCGGCGCACCTGGGACAGGGGCATCGTCCAATCCACGCCCAGGCAAGGCACGCCGGTCGCGGCCAAGGCGGCCGCCTGCGGGGACTTGCCCTTCGCGTAGAGGATGACCGGGGCGCCGGCCGGCAGGCGCTCCAGGACCGCGCGGATGTAACGCAGCGAAAACTCCTCGTAATCGGCGCCCTGCAAGGCCCCGGCCCAGCTGTCGAAGATCTGGATGGCGTCGGCGCCCGCCGCGAACTGGCGCGTGAGGTATTCG
>JBEGOO010000149.1:0-5978 GCA_041182045.1 Verrucomicrobiota bacterium | reverse complement strand
CCGGCGATGATGCCGACGTCGGGGCAGGTGGCGTCGCGGAACTCCATGCCGAGCGACTTCAGGTACTCGCGACGTTCCGGGGAGATGCCGTGGGCGCGCACGACCATGACGGCGTTGGCGTCGGTCGACCGCGAGACGGCGAGTTTGTCCTGGCTGCGGTAGTCGCCGACCTCCCGGATGCCTTCGCCGGTGAGGACTTCCATCATCTGCCGGTTATGGATGAGCGGACCGTCGGTGTAGACGGGGTGACGGCCCTTCTGGGCGTACTCGCGGGCGATGTCGATGGCGCGCTCGACACCCCAGCAGAACCCGGCGGACTTGGCTCGGAGGACCTTCACGCCACCCACGGTGGGCGGAAGCCCGGGCGATTCAAGCAAAGTCGGGCTTACTTCGCGGGCACGCCCCAGACCTCGGCTTCGATGTAGTCGTTGGACGGCGAGGCGGAATTCCCCTTGGAGTGGAAGCGGACGTAGCGGCCTTTCACGGCGGCGACGGGGATCACGCGGCCCTCGTTGGACTCGTAATAGACGTAATCCTTGCCCTTGCCGAGGCCCAGCTCGTTCTCGGCGTCGCTGTTGTAGACCGTCGTCACCCCTGTCTTGAAATCCGGGTCGTCCGAGATCTGCACGACGACGGAGAAGTAGACGCGGCGTTCGCGATGGAAGTGCCAGAGGGCGATGGCGTGGATCTCCGCGGTCTTCGCGAGCTCGATCTGCATCCACTGGTGACCGCGCGGCAGCTCGACCTCGAAGCCTTCCTCGCCGCCCTTGTCCCCGTCGGTCAGGAAGGAGAAATCACCGGCGGCGGCCTCCTTCGCGGAGGAGGTCACCGGGCAGCCCAGCGCGAGGTTCTTGGCGTCGGCCGGCACCTTGGGCAGGACGCGCGGGCCCTTCGCGGCCGGCTCGAGGTTGTCGATCTTCATCGGCTTCGGGGTGCCGAGCGCGACGGACTTCGGGAGGACGAGGGGCAGCGGCTTGTCCTCGGCGAGGAGGGCCAGGGGCAAGGCGAGGAGGCAGAGGGCGAGGCGCATGGGGATGGAGGTGAGACTGCGGAAAGCGGACCAGGTTTCAAGCCCGCGGAGCGTCGAGGGTGCGGACCCGACGATGCTGGAGCGGGAAACGCAGCGTCACGGTCGTGCCGACGTCGGGCGTGCTGCGGATATCGACCGTGCCGCCGTGGGCGCGCATGATCTTCAGGATGATCAGCATCCCGAGGCCGCCGCCGGAAGCCTTGGTGGTGTAATAGGCGTCGAAGACCCGCGTCAGCTGGTCGGCCGGGATCCCGACCCCGGTGTCGCGGATGGCAAGCACCGCCCATTCGTCGTCGGAGGACAGCGTCACGAAGATGTCGCCCCCGCGATCCATGGCCTCGAGCGCGTTCTTGGTGACGTTGAACAACGCCTGCTTCACCTGGTTGCGGTCCGCCAGGATCGCGGGCATCGAGCCCGGGAGGTCGACCTGCACCCGCACGCCGAGCTGCTCCATCTGGTCGCGCAGGAGCGTCATCGCCTCGGCCACGACCGCCACGAGGTCGGTCTCGGCCAGGTTCGGAGGGGTCGGCCGGATCGCGCCGAGGAAATCGCGCACGATCCCGTCGAGCCGCTTGATCTCGCCCTGGCAGACCTCGGCCGCCTGGCGCACCTTCTGGGCCGCGGGCGAATCGCCGAGCTTCTCGGCCTCGCGGCGCAGCAGCTGGAGGTGGATGCCGATCGCGTTGAGCGGGTTGCCCACCTCATGGGCGACGCCGGCGGCGAGGGCCATGATGGAGTCGATCCGCTCGCTCTCGACGCGGTCCTCGGTCTGCGCGCGCTCGGCGGTGACGTCGCTCAGGACCACGACGCGGCGGGTGCGCTCGGCGGAGGCGGCGTCGGGCACGCGGGCCAGATGCAGGCGCAGCAGGCGGGGCTCGGGGTAGCGCACCTCGAGCTCGCGGGTCATGCCCTCGACCTCGACGGGCAGTTCCAACGCCGAGGCGATATCGGGCGAGAAACGCCGGAGTTCCGCGCCGTCGCCCGCGGAGGGGTCGGCGCCGAGCAGGCCCACGGCGGCGGCGTTCGCGTATTCGACGGAGCCGTCCTGGGCCAGGACCAGCACGCCCTCGCGCAACGTGTCCAGCACCGTCTCCATGAGGTCGCGCTCGCGCTCGAGCCGGCGCGCGAGGATGGCGAGGTTCTGCGCGTCGAGGCCTTCGATGCGACCGAGCACGCGGTCGAGGGAACTGGGGCGGCGGCGGCGGGACATCTCAGCGGAGGCGCGCGGCGGCGAGCGGCGCGAGGCGGGCGATGAGGGCGGCGGCCACGGCGGATTTGGCGCCGGGACCGAGGACCTCGCGGAAGCCCTCGCGGCCGAGCAGGATCAGTTTGTTCTGGTCGGACCCGAACGCGCCGTGCGGGCCCGCGACGGAGTTCGCGGCGATGAGGTCGGCCCCCTTGCGCTCGAGCTTGGCCAAGGCATGGGCCTCGACGTTCTCGGTCTCCGCGGCGAAACCCACGAGGAGCTGGTCGGGGCGGCGGCGGCGGGCGAGCGTCGCGAGGATGTCCTCGGTCGGCTCGAACTCCACGGACAGCCCCTCGCCGGTCTTC
Organism: Verrucomicrobiota bacterium; assembly: GCA_041182045.1. GTDB lineage: Bacteria > Verrucomicrobiota > Verrucomicrobiia > Opitutales > UBA953 > UBA953. The sequence continues at coordinate 3,397 of JBEGOO010000149.1, read as the reverse complement.
TTCAACTTCTGCGGGTGGTTGACCTTCGGGCGCCAATCGCTGACCGCGGCGGTCATGATCAGGACATCGCACGGCCCGAACAAGGCGTCGGTCTGGCGCAGCATCTCGGCCGCGGTGACCACCGGATAGACCATGATGCCATCGGGCTCCGGCAAGGCGACCGGACCGGAGACCAGGTCGACCGTCCAACCCGCGTCGCGGGCCGCGGCGGCCAAGGCATACCCCATCTTGCCGGTCGACGGGTTGCTGACGAAGCGGACCGGGTCGAGGAACTCGCGGGTCGGGCCGGCGGTGATGAGGCAGCGGAGGGACAAGGGACGAAAGCGGTTAGGGGACGGCGGTTAGCGGTTAGGCCAAACACTGGCGATACCTTGGCGGAGGAAGGGGGCGGAAACAATCCATTTAGGGCCAGGGCTAGGGCCAGGGTCTGGGCTAGGAAAACTCGCAACCTGTCTATGACACTGCCCTGAAGCTTCCTCCTCCGTCGCCAGCCCTAACCCTGGCCCTAGCCCTGGCCCTTGGTTCGACCCCTTGCCTTCTCCCCGCCAGCCGCTCACATTCCCGCCATGGATATCTACCTGGCCACCGGCAACGCGCACAAGGCGGAGGAATTCGGCCGCATGTTCGCCAAGGCCGGCCTCGACGTGCAGGTGCGCTCGGCCAAGGAGCTCGGCGGCATGCCCGCGGTCGAGGAGATCACCGGCACCTTCCACGGCAACTGCCGCCTGAAGGCCAACGCGCTGCGCGCCATCGCGCCCCGCAAGGCCTGGGTCCTCGCCGATGACAGCGGGCTCTGCTGCGACGCCCTCCAAGGCGGGCCGGGCGTCGACTCCGCGGTCTACGCGGGCGAAGGCGCCACCGACGCCCAGAACCGGGCCAAGCTGCTCGCGGCCATGAAGAAGGCCCCGCCCCACAAGCGCGGCGCGCGTTTCGAATGCCACCTCATCCTCCTCGGGCCGAACCAGGAAGTGGAGAAATTCGTCGGCCAGTGCTGGGGCAAGATCCTCGAGGCCGAGGTCGGCACCGAAGGGTTCGGCTACGACAGCCTCTTCGTCCCGGCGAACCACGAGAAGACCTTCGGCCAGCTCTCCCCGCGCGAGAAGGACAAGATCAGCCATCGCGCCAAGGCCTTCGCCCAGATGGCCAAGTGGATGAAGACCGGAACCCGGGATTAGGACCCAGCAGCGGTTAGGGATGGCGGATAACGATTAGGGGGCGGCGGTTGGCCAGGGACATCTGACCACCCTCGATTCCCAACCCCCAACCGCTTAGAAAAACACCGCTTCCGACAGCGCCTCGGGCGCGGCCATGAGGGCGACGCGTTGGGCGACGGGCGCGGCCTGCCGGCTACGCGTGAAGGTGATGATCGCGCGGGTGCCTTGGTCGGCGTGTTCCCACGAGAAGCGCGCGCCGTCGGCGTAGACCCACTCGGCGTCGAGGTTGTCCCCCGGCGGGGTCTTGGTCGAAAGCGCGAAGGTGGCGTCGAGGTGCGAGCGGGAGAGCCCGGCGCAATGCGTCAGGCAACCTTTCATCCAGGCGAGCAGACCGGCGGCCTCCCCGGCCAGGCCGCGACCGTGGCCGATGGTCACCGAACGTAGGCCGCGCACGAGGTCGGCGGGCGCGTGACCGGCGAGGAACTGACCGAGCGCCTGGCGGACCGGCAGGCAGCGCGCGACGGCGAGGTCGCGGACGCCCTTGGGATTCGGGAACGGCAAGGCGAAGAAAGCGTCGCCCACCAACGACCGGTCGGCGACGACGCGACGGCATCGGGCGGTCCAGCCGAGCCAGGGAGCGAACTCCGCGGCGGTGACGCCATGGGCCCAGAGATTCGTCGGCAGGTCGCCTTCGAGCCAGGTCGAGACGAGGGATTCGAGCTCGGCGGTCGGCGCTCCGTGCGCGAGCATGAGCGCCTCGCAGCAACGCTTGCCGCGGCGGGAGGGATCGAAGAAGCAGAGGACGTTGACCTTGGCTTCGAGGGCCGCGGCGGCCTCGGCGGCCGGGCGGGCGGCGAGGACGACCAGGCGGCAAGGATAACGCTGGGCGAAACGGATGGCCTCGTCGAAGCGGGCCTGCGCATCCTCGGGGGACACGCCGGCGCCGAACATCAGCACCAGGTTCATCTGCGAGGCGCGCGCGGCGTCCTCGCCCTCGTCCGCCCACGCCTTGTCGAGCGACGGGAGGACGGCGGAGATCTTGACCGGGGAACCCGGCAGCGCGTCGATCAGCGGATGGGCCATGATCAGCGGCCGGCGTTGCGCCAGGCGTGGCCGTGGGCGGCCAGGAGGGCGTCGCCACCCGCGGGACCCCAGGAGCCCGCGGCGTAGGTCTCGACACCTTCGCGGCCTTGTTCCTGCCAGGACCGCAGGAGCGGGGTGAAGAGGCGCCAGGAGGCCTCGGTCTCGTCGCCGCGGATGAAGAGCGTGCGGTCGCCGACGATCCCGTCGAGGATCAGGCGCTCGTAGGCTTCGGGCGTGTTGGAGCCGTAGGTGGTGGCGTAGCGGAAGCTCAGGCGGACGGGCTGGGTGCGCGGCTCGAGGCCGGGGACCTTGGAATTGAGGACGAGCGTCGTGCCTTCGTCGGGTTGGATCTGGATGACGAGACGGTTCGGGGCCAGGTCGTAGCGGGCGTCGCCGGCGAAGAGACCGGACTCCGGCTGCTTGAACTGGATCGCGATCTCGGAGACGCGGCGCGCGAGGCGCTTACCCGAGCGCATGTAGAACGGGACGCCGGACCAGCGGCTGTTCTCGATCGAGAGGCGCAGCGCGCAGAACGTCTCGGTCGCGGAGGTCGCGGGGATGTCCTTCTCGCCGAGGTAACCGGGGACCTTCTCGCCGCCCGAGAGACCTTCGGCGTACTGGGCGCGGACGGCGTCGCCGTTGGCGCCGAGCCGCAGGGGCTGGATCGACTCGAGGAGCTTGACCTTCTCGTCGCGGATGTGCTCGGCGGAAAGGGAACGCGGCTGATCCATCGCGACGAGCGCGAGGAGCTGCATCGTGTGGTTCTGCAGCATGTCGCGGGTGGCGCCGCTGCCGTCGTAGTAGCCGCCGCGGGTGCCGACGCCGAGCTCCTCGGCGACGGTGATCTGCACGTGGTCGACGTGCCGGCGATTCCAGAGCGGCTCGAAGATCGGGTTGGCGAAACGCAGGACGAGGAGGTCCTGGACCGTCTCCTTGCCGAGGTAGTGGTCGATGCGGAAGATCTGGGACTCGCGGAAGTTCCGGGCGGCGACGGCGTTCAGGTGGACGGCGGAGTCGAGGTCCTTGGCGAAGGGCTTCTCGATGATCACCTTGCTCTCGAGGTCGGTGCCGAGGCCGCGGGCGGCGAGGCCGGACTGGCCGAGGTTCTCGAGGATGGCCTCGAAGACGGTCGGCGGGGTCGAGACGTAGAAGACGAGCTG
>JBEGOO010000148.1:0-4024 GCA_041182045.1 Verrucomicrobiota bacterium | reverse complement strand
CCGGCGCCCGCGCCCGTCCGCGCCAAGGACCTGCCGGCCTACGTGGCCCGCCCGTCCGAGATGGTGCTGGCGAAAGGGCAGGGCGTCGGCCCCGCGCCCGAGGCCCGCGTGCCGGCCGGTTTCGAGCTGATCCAGGCGGCCCCCGCGGGGATGGTCGCGCACCCGACCTTGGGCTGCGTGGATGACAAGGGGCGTTTGTTCGTCGGCGATTCCCCGGGCACGACCTGGGGGACGGCCCGGCACGAGGCCGAGAAGGCCGGCCGCATCGTCATGCTCGAGGACCGCGACGGCGACGGGGTCTTCGACCGGAGCACGGTCTTCGCCGATGGCCTGACGGTGCCGAAGGGCGCCTGCTGGCTCGGCGGTTCGCTCTACGTGGCCAGCCCGCCCGGCATCTGGAAGTTCACCGACACGGACGGCGACGGCGTCGCGGACGAGCGCAAGCTGCTGGTCGCCGGTTTCCAGTGGAGCGCCAACGGCGCCGATGTCCACGGGCCCTGGGCGCACCCCGACGGCCGCCTTTACTGGACGCATGGCCGCAAGGGGCATGACGTGAAGCAGACGGATGGCACGCTCGTGCACAAAGGCATGGCGAGCGGGGTCTGGTCCATGCGCCCCGACGGCTCCGACGTCCGGTGGCATTCCCTGATCTGCGGCGACAACCCGACCGGCCTGGCCTTCGCCCCGACGGGCGAGATCTTCGGCACCTGCAACCTCTACAACGGCGTCCCGCGCCACGACACGATCGGCCAGTGGCAGCTCGGCGGCGTCTACACCCGCCCGGATTGGCTCCACATCGTCGCCGACCAGCTCCGCACGCACCTCCGCATGCCCTTGGTCGCGAACCTGGGCCACATGGTCCCGAGCGGTTGCGCCCTGTGGTCCCGCGGTCCCGAGCTCGCCCCGGACCTCGCCGCCGCCGCCGACAACCTCCACCTGATGGTCGCGCTCTACAACTCGAAGAAGGTCATCCGTCTTGAACTCCAGAAGGAAGGCGCCGGCTACCGCGCCGCCGAACACGATTTTCTCACGCTCACCAAGACGGGCGCCCACCTCACCGATGTCGTCGAAGCCCCCGATGGTTCGCTGCTCGTGCTGGATACCGGCACGTGGTACCCGCATTGCCCCTCGAGCCTGCTCAACTCCGCCAACGTCCCCGGCTCGATCTACCGCGTGCGCCCGGTGAAGCCCGTCGCGCTCGCCCCGGCGAAGCCCTCGCCGTACCGCGCGCTGACCGACGACGAGGTCGCGCGCGACCTCGGTTCGCCGGACGCCGCGGCCGCCCGCCGCGCGTGCGAGCAGATGAGCTTCCGCCAGGTGCGCACCCCGGCGGCCACCGCGGCCCTCCGCAGCCTGCTGGACCAGCCGCTGGACCCGTTCCTGGAGCACGCCGCGCTCTACGCCGGGCTCAGCACCCGGGTCTTCGCCGTGGCCGATCTCAAGGCCGCCGCCTCCCCGCGTCTCCGGGCCCGCCTGCTGCGCATCCTCTCGCAGGTCGCCCCCGAGGGCGACCGCGCCGCCGTCCTCGACTTCGCCGCCGGCACGCTCGGCGACGCGGACGCCGCGCTGAACGAGAACGCCTTCCTCGCCCTGACCCAGGCCGCCGACGGCGATGCCCGCGTGGCGCCGGTGTTCGCCGCCTGGCTCCAGGCGGGGGAACCTTCGCCCGAACGCCTCCGCGCCCTCGAACGCTTCGGCGTCGCCTTCGCCGGCCAGCCGCGGACCGCGGCCCTCCTCGGGGACATGCTCCGCCACGCCGCCGCCCCGGTCCGCCAGGTCGCCCTGCGCGCCATCGCCGCCTCCACGGGCAAGCTCCTGGACCAGCCGTGGCGCCCCGCGTTGTCGCAGCTGCTGCGCCGCGAGCCCGGTCCCCTGGTCTTCGCCGCCCTCGCGCGCGTGAAGCACAAGTCCTTCGACGCGGACCTCGCGGCCTACGCGGCCGACGCCGCCCGTCCCGCCGCGCTGCGCCTCCGCGCCCTCCTCGCGCTCTCCGACGCGGGGAGCAAGCTGGGGGACGCGGCGTTCGACCTCCTGCTCGGTCTCGCCGGCGACGCCGGCAACCTCGGCCAGCGTCTCGAGGCCTGCCAGCGGTTGAGCGACGCCCAGCTGAGCGACGCCCAGCTGGACCGTTTCCTGCCGGTGCTGATGCAGGCCGGCCCGATCGAGCAGGGTGGGTTCCTCCGCGGGCTCCGCCAGTATTCCCCGGCCCAGGGCAAGCGCATCGCGGCGGCCTTCGCCCGGTCCCCGCAGCTCGGCACGCTCCGCCCCGACGAGGTCCGCGTGGCCTTCGCCAAGTGGCCGCGCGCGGTCTTCGAGGTGATGGAGCCGGCGTTCGACGCCGCCCTCGCGGCCAACGAGCAGAAGAAGACCAAGCTCGACGGTCTCGCCCAGGCCGCGGCCCGTCGCGGCGTCCCCGCGGACGGCGCCAGGCGCTTCGCCGCGGGCCAGGGCGCCTGCGTCGCCTGCCACCGCGTCGGCGAGAACGGCGGGCAGGTCGGCCCCAACCTCTCGCGCATCGGCGCCATCCGCACCGAGCGCGAGCTCGTCGAGAGCATCCTGTTCCCGGGCAACACCATCGCGCGCGACTACGAGCTGCACGACGTCGAGACCAACGACGGGCAGCACCACCTCGGCCTGATCCGTTCCCGCGAGGCCGCCGGCCTCGTGCTCGTCGACGCCGCGGGCCAGCCCAAGACCCTGCCGCACGCCTCCATCGTCGCCGAGAAGGAGGTCGCGACCAGCCTCATGCCGAGCGGCCTCGACGCGGCCTTCCAGGAGCAGGAGCTGCTCGACCTCGTCGCCTGGCTGCGGAGCCTGCGCTGACGGTCAGCCCAGCCACCACAGCCCGAGCAGGCCGGGCAGGGCGAGGATGAGCAGGCACCCCTGGGCGCGCGGCCGGGCGAGCCGGTCGTCCGGGTTCAGCCCCGGGTAGACGTCGGCCAGGTAATCCTCGACCTCGTCCTGCACCCGTTCCTCGAAATCGTCGTCAGGGTCGTCGCTCATGGGTCGTCCGGATAGCTTGCCCGTCGCCGCCGGAAGCGCAAGGGGGCGGCCCCTCTGGGGTTGCCCCGCGCCGCCGCGGCCACCTAGGATGCCGCCCTAGCATGGCCACGATCCTTTGCATGAAGTGGGGCACCAAGTACGGCCCCGAGTACGTCAACCGCCTCCACTCCATGGTCCGGCGCCACTTGACGATCCCGCACCGCTTCGTGTGCCTGACCGACAACCGCGAAGGCCTCGACCCTGGCATCGAGACCTTCCCCATCCCCAGCCTCAAGCTCCCCGCCGGCGCCCCCGAGCGCGGCTGGACCAAGCTCGTCTCGTTCTCGCCCGACCTCAGCGCCCCCGGCGGCCCCGAGCTCAAGGGCGAGGTCCTCTTCCTCGACATCGACATCGTGATCGTCGGCAACATGGACGGCTTCTTCCAGCACCCCGGCGAGTTCCTGATCATCCGCGACTGGCAGAAGGGCGACTACACCGGCAACTCCTCGGTCTACCGCTGGACCGCGGGCGCGCACCCCGACGTCCTCGAGTATTTCCGCGCGAACCTCGAGGCCGTGCGCCAGCGCCACCGCAACGAGCAGGAATTCCTCACCGCGCACCTCAGCGCGCAGGGCAAGGTCGGCTACTGGCCCGAGACCTGGTGCCGCAGCTTCAAGCGCCACTGCGTGAAGTATTTCCCCTTCTCCTTCTTCCAGACCCCGACGATCCCCGAAGGCGCCAAGATCGTCGTGTTCCACGGCGTCCCCAACCCGCCCGACGCCTTGGTCGGCCGCAGCGGCAAGTGGTACCGCCGGGTCCTCCCGACCCCTTGGATCGCGGAGAATTGGAAATAAGCGCGGGGCGCTTATGTAGAGGGGGCACGTGGGCAAGGTGACACGGTGACAAGGGGAAGGTGAGGGGGGCGATCCCTCCGGAAGACGCGAACTCAGCGATAGCGACCTAGGGCGGTCTTGATTTGCTCGTGCAAGGCGGGCACCCAGTCCGGTTGGCCGGCGGGAATCGTCACGGTGGCCTGCTTGCG
>JBEGOO010000147.1:0-7359 GCA_041182045.1 Verrucomicrobiota bacterium | reverse complement strand
CGTTGGTTCGCCGAAGCCTGGGCGCTCCGCCTGGTTTTGGTCGCGTTGCTGATCGCGGTTTTCTCGGTCGGCCCGTTGCCGCACCCGTCCGTCGTGGCGTTGCTCGCCGTCTTCCTGCTCGCGGCCACCAACCTCCTGGCCCATCGCCGCATCGAGCAAGGCCCGGAGACCTCCGCGGACCGGCTCGTGCCTTGGGTCGCCGCCGCGGGTTGTCTCGCCTGCCTCCTTCTCGGTGCCGCCGGCGATCGCTGGTTGAGCGGGGCTTGTCTGGTCGGCGTCCTCAGCCTCGGCGTGGAACCGTCGGGGCTGGCGGCGGACCCCGAGCAACGGCGTGCGTCGCTCGATGGCTGGGTGCTGGTCGTGCTGGCGCTGGCCTGCCTCGGTCGGTCGCTCTGAGTTTTCAGCCGCGGGCCGCGCCCCGCGGGACGAAGCCGCCGCCGGAGGGTCGCCCCGGTTCGCGCGCGACCGGTCGTTGCGCGGCGCGACGCACGCCTTGGACGTGCCTTTCCAGCTCCTCGCAGGCGCCCAGCAAGGCCCGCGCCTCGCGTTCGCCCAGCGCGCCCGAAAGTTCCGCGACCTTGATCCGGGTGTAGAGCTCGGCGTACCCGCCGAGCGCCAGGTCCCAGTCCTCCGGCCCGGGCGCGTTCGCCGCGTGGGCGGCCGCGAGCGCGCAGGCCAGGTGCAGACCTTCGCGTTGCAGGTCCTCGCCTTGTCGACGGTGGTCGGCCGGCCACGGCTGCCGGAAGAGTTGCGCCGCGAGCAGGGCGCCTTTCTGCCAGGTGACGAACAACGGGAGCGGGGTTTTATCCATGCGCCCGATTCCGGGACGCGGACCGGCGCGGACAAGCATGGCCGCGTGAGGTCCATCCCGTGGGAGGTTCCCCGGGGCCGACGCTCCGGTCTTCGCCGCTCAGGCGCGGCCGGCGAGGGCGAACGTGGCCGCCAGACAGGCCAAGGCCGCGTTCTCGGCGCGCAGCACGGTCGGCCCGAGCACCACCGGGCGGAAACCCGCGCGGCGCGCGGCCGCGAGCTCCTCCGGGGTCAGGTCGCCTTCGGGCCCGATCAACCAGGTCACCGCGCGGATCCCGCGGAAGTCGACCCGCCCGACCGGTTCGGCGTCGTATTCCAGCGAGCCGGTGAGCCGCAGTTCGTCCGCCGCGCACGGCGGCAGCGTCGCGAGCCATTCGGCGAAACGCACCGGCGCGGCGATCGCGGCCTGCCAGGGATTGCCCGATTGCTTGCACGCCTCGGCGGCTTGCTGCGTCCAGCGCCCGCGCTTCGCCGCCGCGCGTTCCGCGTCCAGCTTCACCTCGCAGCGGGCGGTCTCGAGGGGGACGATCATGGCGGCGCCGGCTTCGCAGGCCGTGCGGACCAGGTCGTCCATCGTGCCGCCTTTGGGCATCCCTTGCGCGACCGTGATCGCCGGTCGGAGCGGGTCCGCCTGGCGCACGCGGACGATCTCCACCGCGGCGCCCGCGGGGTCGGCGGTGAGCAGCTTCGCCTCGGCGAGCAGGCCGTGGCCGTCGAGCAGCACGAGCGCGTCCCCGCGGCGGGCGCGGAGGCTGCGCACGAGGTGGGCGCTTTCCTCCTTCGAGAGGACGACCTGGCGGACGCCTTCGGCGGGGGCGGGGTCGATCCAGACGCGCAGCGGGCTCATGGGGCGAGGGCGACCGGGCGGTCGTAGGAAGGGTCCCAGTCTTTCCAGACCGGTTCATAACCATGGGTGCGGAGCATCGCGGCCACCTCCTTCGGCGAGCGGTCGTCCTCGATCGCGAACTGCTCGAGCGATGCCTCGCGACCTTCGGCGTAGCCTCCCGGGTTCGTGTGCGAACCCGCGCTCATCGCCGTCACGCCGACCCGGCAGGCGTGGTCGCGGAAACGGCGGCTCTCGCGCGTGCTCAGCGTGAGCTCGACCTCGGCGCTCAGCAGGCGGAAGGCGCAGATCGCCTGGACGAGGTCGCGGTCGGTCATCTCCACCTTCGGCTGGAGCTCGCCTTCGTGCGGACGGATGCGCGGGAACGAGACGCTGTAGCGGCTCCGCCAGTGCTTGCGTTCGAGCCAGCGCAGGTGGAGGGCCGTGAAGAAGCATTCGGCGCGCCAGTCCTCGAGGCCGAAGAGCGCGCCCAGGCCGATTTTGTGTACGCCGGCGGCGCCCACGCGGTCAGGGGCGTCGAGGCGGTAGGCGAAGTCGGACTTCCGGCCCTTCGGGTGATGGACGTGGTAGGTCTCGCGGTGATACGTCTCCTGGTAGACCAGCACCGCGTTGAGGCCGTGCTTGCGGAGCTCGGCGTAGTCCGCGGTCTCCATCGGCTGGACTTCCATCGAGAGCGAGGAGAAGTGCGGGCGGAGGAGGTCGAGGGCTTGGACGAAGTAAGGGACCTCCACCTTGTTGGATTCCCCGGTCAGGATGAGCAGGTGGTCGAAGCCCAGCTTCTTGAGCGCGCCCGCTTCGCGGAGGATCTCGCCCGGGTTGAGGGTGCGGCGCGGGACCTTGTTGCCGGCGGAGAAGCCGCAGTAGGTGCACACGTTCTGGCACTCGTTGGACAGGTACGCGGGAGCGAAGAGCTGCATCGTGCGGCCGTAGCGGCGCAGCGTGCGTTCATGGCTCAGGCGGGCCATGCGCTCCAGGTGCGGCGCGGCCGCCGGCGAGATCAGCGCCTGGAAGTCCTCCAGGTCGGCCAAGTCGGCCTCGGCGCGCGCCAAGGCGCGGAGCACGTCGGTCTCCGTCTTCCGCCGGACCGAGGCGAGGACCTCGTCCCACGGATGGGCGGCATGGACTTCGGCGAACGACATCGACCCGTCACTGTGGGCTGAAAATCGCGCAGCGCAAGGGCGGGCGGCGGCTCAGAGCGTCGCGGCGTAGCCGGCGGCGTCGAGCAACCCGGCCAGCTCGCCCGGGTTCCTCACCTTCACCTTGATCATCCAGGCGCCACCGTAAGGCTCGCGGTTCACGAGGTCCGGCGTGTCGTTCAGGGAACCGTTCGCCTCGAGGATCTCGCAGGCCACCGGGCTGTAGAGGTCGGACGCGGCCTTGACGGACTCCACCGCGCCGAAGACGTCGCCCGCGGCGAAGGCCTTTCCGGCCTTCGGGAGGTCGACGAACGTGACGTCGCCCAAGGCGGCCTGCGCATGGTCGGTGATCCCGATCGTGGCGGTGCCGTCGGCGGCGACCCGGATCCACTCGTGGTCCTTGGTGTAACGGAGGTCGGCGGGGACGTTGCTCATGGTCTCTGGGTAAAGCGGTCGGGGATTATTTCAACCCTTCACTTCACGAAGGGCTCGACCGCCACGCGCAACGGGAGGCGATGGCCGCGGATATCCACGGTCAGCTCCGCCGAGCCGGTGAAACCGGCGGCCACGAGCGCGGTGCCGATCGGTTTGTTCAGGGTCGGGGAGTGGGTGCCGGAGAGCACCTCGCCGACCGGCGTCTCGCCGGCGTAGACCTGGGCGCCTTGGCGGGCGATCCGGCGGTCATCGAGCGAGAAGAGGATCACGGAGGCGGCCGGGCCGGCCTCGGCTTGGCGGCGCAGCGCCTCGCGGCCGACGAACTCGCCCTTGGCGAACTTCACCGTCCAGCCCAGCCCGGCCTGGATCGGCGAGATGCGCTCGGAGATCTCGTGGCCGTACAGCGGGTAGTTGGCCTCGAGCCGGAGCGAGTCGCGGGCGCCGAGGCCGGCGGGCACGAGGCCGTGCGGCTTGCCCAGCTCGAGCAGCGTGCGCGCGACCTGGACGGCGGAGGCCGCCGGCAGGTAGATCTCGAAGCCGGCCGAGCCGGTGTAGCCGGTGCGCGACACGACGCAACCGGAGGCGCCGGCGACCTCGCCCACGGCGAAGCCGAAGCGCTTGATGGTCCCGAGCGGCAGCGCGGTCGCGAGGCCGAGGATGCGTTCGGCGAGCGGGCCCTGGATGGCGAGCTGGGCCCAGGCGGCGCACTCGTCGAGCACCTCCACCTTGAACGGCCCGATGAGCGAACGCATCCAGGCGATGTCCTTCGCGGCGTTCGACGCGTTGAGGCAGATGAGGAACTCGGTCTCGGAGAAACGGTAGACGATGAGGTCGTCCACGCACCCGCCGTCCGGCTGGCACATGACGGTGTAGCGGGCCATGCCCGGGCGGAGCGACGCCATGTCGTTCGTCATGATGCGGTCGAGGAAGGCCGCCGCGTCGCGGCCGCGGACGCGGGCCTCGCCCATGTGCGAGACGTCGAAGAGGCCGGCGGCCTTGCGGACCGCCTGGTGCTCCTCGATGATGCCGGTGTATTGCACGGGCATCTCCCAGCCGGCGAAGGGGACGATGCGCGCGCCGAGTTCGACGTGGAGCGCGTGGAGAGGCGTGCGGGCGAGCGTTTCCGACATGCCCCCAACGTGCCGTGCGCCGCCCTTTCTTCCAACAAAAAAGCCCGGCGTCGCCGCCGGGCTTTCGTCGGGCCGTCGGGCCGCTTACTGGCCGATCTCCTGGCGGAACTTCGCGAGCTGCTCCTTGAACTCCTCCTCGGAGATCGTCTTGGTGCGTTTGCGGTTCTCGAGCAGGGCGATGCGGGTGTTGAGCTCGGCGTAGCCGCGCTTCTTGGCCTCGGCCTTGGCGGCGGCGGCGTCGAGACGGGCGTCGGCGAGGGTCTTCTCCGCGGCGTCGGCCTTGGTGGCGGCGTCGGCCTTGGCGTCTTCCAGCGCCTTGGCGGCGGCCTTGGAGGCTTCGGCGAGCTTGGTCTCGGCCTCGGCCTTGACGTCGGCGAGGGCCTTGTCCGCGGCGGACTTGGCTTCTTCGGCGGACTTGGCGGCGGCTTCCTTGGCGTCCTTCAGCGCCTTCTCGGCGTTGAGGGCGGCGTCGGCGGCGGCCTTCTCGAGGGAGGAGTATTTCTCGGCGGCTTCCTTCAGCTTGGCGTTGGCCTCGGCGAGGGCCTTCTCGGCGGCCTCGGCGGCGGCCTTGGAGTTCTCGGCCTTGGCTTCCTCGAGCTGCTTGGCGAGGGCGGCGAGGGCCTTCTCCGAAGCCTTGGCGGCGTCGGCGAAAGCGTCGGCGGCTTCTTCCTTCGACTTGGCGAGGGCCTTCGCGGCGTCAGCCTTGGCGTCCTCGAGCTGGCGGGTCAGGGCATCGATGGACTTCTGGGCGGTCTTGGCGGCGTCGGCGTTGGCGTCGTTGGCCTCTTCCTTGGCCTTGGCGACGGCCTTCGCGGCGTCAGCCTTGGCGTCCTCGAGCTGGCGGGTCAGGGCATCGATGGACTTCTGGGCGGCCTTGGCGGCGTCGGCGTTGGCGTCGTCGGCTTCTTCCTTGGCCTTGGCGACGGCCTTCTCGAGCGCGGCCTTGGCGGCGTCGCGCTCTTCCTGGGCCTTGCCCACGGCCTGCTTCTGCTCTTCGAGCGCCTTCTGGATCTCGGCGAGGGACTTGGCGGCTTCGGCCTTGGCGTCGGCGACGCCGGTGTTGGCGAGGCGCGCGATCTCCTCGGCGCGGGCGTTGAGGGCCTTGAGGACGTTGGCCGAGCTGGTCTGGCCTTCCTTCAGCGCGTTCACCTCGGTGGCGAGGGCGGCTTCGAGTTCGGTCACGCGCTCGGCGGCCGGCTTGCCGGTGGCGGCGGGCTTCGCGGCGGCGGCGGCCTTGGCGAGGGTGGCCTGGGCGGCGGCGACCTTGGCGTCGGCGGCGGCGAGGGACTTGGCGATGTCGGCCTTGGCGGCTTCGACCTCGGCGGCGGCGGCCTGGGCGGCGCCGGCTTCGTTCTTCGTCAGGAGGGACTGGCGACGGGCTTCGAGCACCTCGAGCGTCGCGGCGCCCTTGGCCTTGGCCTCGTTGGCTTCGGCGACGGCGGCGGCGAGGGCGACCTCGGCTTCGGTCACGTTCGCGGCGGCCTTGGCGTCGGCGTTCTCGACCGCGGCGGCGGCCTTGGCGGCGTCGAGCTGTTTCTGCAGCGCGGCGATCTTCTGGGCGGCGGCGGCTTCCTGGGCGGCGAGGGCCTTGGTCACCTGGGCGGTCGCATCCTGCACGGCGGCGATGCTCGCCTTGACGGAGCTCGGCGAACCGGGGTTCTCGCCGTTGGCGGCGTTCTTGAGATTCTTGAATTCGGCGGCGTCGCCTTCCGGCACGGCGACGTCATCGGCGCCCGGGAGCTTCGTCAGGGTCACGACCACCTTGTCTTCGAAGCCGAACTCGAGGCCGGCCTTGGTCTTCTGGAGGGACGGCTTCAGGTAGCGGACCTCGCCTTCGTAACCACCCTTGCCGATCTCGAGCTTGTAGTCGGCGCTGCGGTCGAGGGTCACGTTGCTCGGCGTGCGGCCGGCGGCGACGCCGTTGAGGCGGATCGCGGCGCCCTGCGGGTTCGAGTTGATCGAGACGACCTCGACGAGGGCCGGGTCAACCGAAGGGGTGCAACCGGTGATGGCGGCACAGATGACGAGGAGGGAGACGGAGATGCGCATGGGTACGGGGTCTAGGGCGTTGCATTCCGTGCAAAACGGCCCTGGGTTCAACCCCTAAAGTCGGGCCGCCCAAGGTTGACACGCCGGGGTGCCCGGCAAGGCTCGGAGAGCGGGACCACAGCGCCAGCATAGCTCAGTTGGTAGAGCAGCCGCCTTGTAAGCGGCAGGTCGTCGGTTCAAGTCCGACTGCTGGCTCCCCGCCCCGCGGCAGGTGTCCGTCAGGCCGACCCGTTCGCCCCGCTCCGGAGGGCCGCCGCCATCGTGAGCAGCGGCTTGATCCGGGCGACGTCGTGGACGCGGACCATGGAGGCCCCTTGGGCGAGGCCCCACACTGTCGTCGCGGCGGTCCCGTCGTGTCGGTCAAGGGGGTCCGGGCGGTCCAAGACCAAGCCCAGCGTCGACTTGCGGCTTGTCCCCAACAGGACCGGGTAGCCCAAGCCTGCGAAGCGCTCGAGGTTGCGTACCAGCATCAGGTTCTGGGCGGGGGTCTTGCCGAAGCCGAAGCCCGGATCAATCCAGAGCTGCTCGGCCGGCAGGCCCGCCGACCTCGCCCGCTGGATGAAACGCCGGGTATCACCGAGGATTTCGGGCCAAAAATCGAGGTAATCGGCTTCCTTGCGTCGGTGCATCAGGATCAGCGGGCAACCCAGCCGGGCGCAGGTTCGCGCCATCGGGGAGCCCGTGTCATCGGCCTGATAAGAGCCCCCTTCGACATCGTTCACCAAGTCGGCTCCGGCCTCGATGCAGGCCTGCGCGACCTCGGCCTTGTAGGTGTCGACCGAGAGGGGAGCGTGGGGCAGGCGGCGGCGGATCGCCGCGATGGCGGGGAGCAACCGGGCAAGTTCCTCTTCAGCTGACACCGGCGTCGCTCCCGGGCGGGTCGACTCGGCCCCGAGGTCAAGGACGTCGGCGCCCTCGGCCATGAGCTGTTCGGCCCTTTCGGCCGCGGCGCCCA
>JBEGOO010000146.1:0-2714 GCA_041182045.1 Verrucomicrobiota bacterium | reverse complement strand
GGCATGACGACCCGCACAAGCGCAGATTCCAAGCTCCTCCTGTTCGTCTGCACCGGCAACTTCTACCGCAGCCGGCATGCCGAGGCCCTCTTCAACTGGCATGCGGAGCGCCACGGCCTGCCCGCCCGGGCCTTCTCGCGCGGGCTCCTGACCTCCCTGGTGGCGGATGAGCCGACCCTGCTGTCGCGCGATACGGAACGGCGGCTGGGCGAGCTGGGCATCCCCCTGCATCACACCGGGGCAGCCCCGACCCAGCTGCGCAAGGAGGACCTGGCCCGGGCCCACCGCACGATCGCCCTGAAGCGGGACGAGCATCACGCGATGATGCGCCAATCCCACCCGGAATGGGCCGACCGCATCGAATACTGGACGGTCCACGACATCGACTTCCTGGAACCCGCGCACGCCCTGCCCCAGATCGAGGCGCGGGTCCTCGAACTGGTCAGGGAATTCGGCGGACCGGCCTGATCAGGCGGCCGAACCGGCGTCCGCGCGGCGCAGGGCCTCGAGGTGGGCGGCGGCCTGGTTGAGCAGACCGCGCAGCTCGACCATGGTCTCGTGGGCCACTTCGGCCTTGTTCGCGGCGGCTTCCTTCAGCGCCTCGGCGCGGGCGGCCAGCTCCTTGGCGAGCTCGTGGGCGGCGGCGATGGTCTTGGCCTTGAGCTCGCGGGTGCGGGTGTCGAGGCGGCCCGCCAGGGAATCGATGTCGCGACCGAGGGTCAGGCTCTTCTCCTTGAGTTCGGCGGCCATGATGCGGGAGTCCGGCACGCGGCGCAGGTCCTGCACCAGACCGACCTTGGAGAGGGTCCAGATGATCCACTTGGTCGGGTCGAACTGCCAGGGCTTCACGCCGTTGCGGTAGTCGTGCTGGAACTCGTGGTGGTAGTTGTGGTAGCCCTCGCCGAAGGTCAGGAGCGCGACGGCGCCGGAATCGCGGGCGCTATGGCTCGTCGAGTAGGGCTGGCGGCCGAACATGTGGCAGAGCGAGTTGATGCAGAACGTGCCCTGCTGGACGACCACGGTGCGCAGGAGGCCGGCGATGAGGAAGCAGGCCAGGGCGGTCATGCCGGGGTTGGCGAAGCCGCGCAGCGTGGCGTAGCCCCAGCCGAGCGCCGCCGGGGTCACGAAGCCCACGACGAAACCGATCCACTGGACGTACCGATGCTGCCACATGACGAGGGGGTCGGCCTCGAGGTCCTTGACGTTGGTGACGGGCGGCTTCGGCTTGAGGCGGAAGAGGAGCCAGCCGATGTGGGCGTAGAAGAAGCCCTTGGAGATATCGTACGGGTCCTCGTCCTCGTCGACGTGCTTGTGGTGGATCCGGTGGTCGGCCGACCAATCCAGGGCGGAGTTCTCGAAGGAGGCGGCGCCGAACAGGAGGACGAACAGCTTGACCGGCCACTTGGCCTTGAAGGACAGGTGGGAGAACAGGCGGTGGTAGCCCAGGGTGATGCCGAAACCGGTGGCGTAGTAGTAGAAGATGGCGAGCGCCCAGACGAAGCCCCAGCCCTCGACGTTCGCATGCTGGGTCCAAAGGAACCACGGCACGACGGTGAGGGAGAGCAAGGCGGTCCCGATGAGGAAGGCCGAGGTCACCCACTCGATGCGGTAGATAGGGAAGTTTTTGAACTTCATGACCGTCCATGATGGTCCCGCGCCGAGCCAAGGCGAGACGAAACCACCCCGGCGCCGGCGTTGTCACCGTTCGTCCCTGACGCGATTAAACCCCGTAATAACGCCGTTTTATCAGCGGAAAAACGCGGCAAAACTCCGTCTAACTAAGATGCGCGGCGCGGCTCACTCCGCGTTGCGGCGACGACCGATCGTGTTCTTCACCGCGATCACGCGCACGGGCTCGCGCGTCTTGACCCACACGTCGCGCTCCTTGAGCAACTTGGACGGCAGGCTCTGGCAGGCGTCGCCGAAGGAAGTCACCGGCACGCGCTTGCCCTTGGGCGAGCTGTTGAAGGTTCCGGCTACCTCGACGATCTTGTCGGAGACATCGCGGGGGTCGCCGTCCTCGGGGTACTGGACGACCCAGCCGACGAGGTCCTTGGGGAGCCCGCCTTCGGGCTCGCTGACCAGGACGAGGAACTCCTTCTTCACGGGCTTCTCGCGCTCGACGGCGGCATCCTCGGCCGCGGCCTCGCGGATCTGGTTGAGGATCATGGCGGCGACGCGGACGTCCACGCCGTTCTCCTTGAGGACCCGCTGCACGAGATCGATGTCTACCTTGGCCATAGACCCCCAAGAGACGCCAAGGACGCCCCCGAGGGAAGCCGGAGTTATTCCCAGCGCGGGGGTAGGGGTCGGGAGGTGGAAGGCGGTGGGTGTTCGGTAATAGGGATTAGGTAATAGGGATTGGGGACGGGGGTGGGCGCGAGTCCTCGCAACGGCTAAACCATACTTCCCACTCCCTACCCCCTTCCTGAGCCCTCACTTGCCTCCCCTCTCCCTTTCCCTCTTAACCCACCCCGTGCCGGAGCATACCAAAGTCATGGGCAAGGAATGGGCGGATGCCCGCCGGACCGCCAACGTCGACCGGCTGCGCGCCACCCTGGCCGAGACCTTGGCCGGTCAGACCGGCCTCACCTTCGAGCTGGGCTGCGGCCACGGCCACTGGCTGGCCGCCTACGCGGCCGCCCACCCGGCCGAGTTCTGCGTCGGCATCGACCTCATCACGCACCGTGTCGAACGCTCCGTCCGCAAGCAGA
>JBEGOO010000145.1:0-5020 GCA_041182045.1 Verrucomicrobiota bacterium | reverse complement strand
GTATCACGGCCCAGGACAAGATCTATGACGGCAATACCTCCGCCACCCTCAACACCGGATCGGCGACCTTCACGGGTCTGATCCTCGGCGACACCCTTACGGTCGCTTCGGCGACGGGCGCCTTCGTCGACAAGAACGTCGGCACGGGCAAGACGGTCAACGTCACGGGCCTCACGCTCGGCGGCGCCGACCTCTCCAATTATAGCCTCGTGTCGTCCACCTCGACGACCACCGCGGCGATCACAAAGAAGACCATCACTGGCATCACAGGCGTGACGGCGAACGCCAAGACGTATGACGGTAACAGCACCGCCACCCTCAATACCGGCTCCCCGGGTTTCAGCGGTAAGCTCGCCGGCGACACCCTCACCCTCACAGGTGCTTCCGGGCTGTTCAGCGATCCGAACGCCGCCAACGGCAAGACCGTCACGGTCTCCGGCTACTCCCTCGGCGGCGCCGATGCGGGTAATTATGAATACCTGCCGGCGACCTTCTCCGTGCTGGCCAACATCACCCCGGCGCCTTTATCGGTCCGCGCGGCCGACCTGACGAAGTCCTATGATGGTGTTTCTTTCGTCGGCGGCAACGGCGTCACCTTCGTCGGTTTCGTTGCCGGTCAGGGCCAGGGGGTCCTGGGCGGTTCCGTGACGTTCACCGGCAGCAGCCAGGGCGCTGTCAACGCAGGAACCTACGTGATCGCCCCGGGCGGATTCACCTCCTCGAACTACGCGCTCAGTTTCGTGAACGGCGTGCTGACGATCACCGGCGGATCCACGCCGCCTCCGGCTCCGGTCGTCGAGCCTCAGAAATTCCTGCCGCCAGTCGTGCTGGTGCCGGTCTTGGCCGTGCCGTCGGTCGCGGGTGGCGGCGTCTCGGTCCCGGGTGGCCTTAACTACGTGCCGGCGTCCCGTCCGACCGGCAATGTCGTCGCCTTCGCCCCGGGCTTGCCCCCCGCTGGGTCCGTCCCGGCTTCGTCGGCTTCGGCTCCTGCTGTCACCGCCGCGCCGCTGCCCCCCGCGTCGACCGACTCTTCGGTGTCCGCCGTTGGCGCGGCGCCTGCGGTCGATCTGACCGCCGAGCCCGCCCCGTCCGGACCGGCCGGTTCGCGTCGCGCTGTCGACGGTGTCACCCGCTCGCTTTTCGGCCCCCTCGACGTGATTGTCATCAATGGAGGCGTCAATCTCGGCGCCCGTCCGGTCATCGCCGAATAATCAACGACATTTCTTCGCATGCGTCCGCGTATTTTCTTCCCGCTGGCTGCCTTGTTGGCCGCCACCCGCCTTGCCTCCGCCCAGGTCGCCCCGCCTGACGCCGGTCAGGTCTTGAACACGCTGCGCCCGGTCGCTCCGGTCGCCCCGTCCGAGCAGAAACTCGAGATCGGCTTGCCCCCTGAACGTCCGCAAAACCCTTCCAGCGGCGTGACGATCGTCGTGTCATCCGTCGTCTTCGAGGGTAACACGGTCTTCCCCTCCGAACAGTTGCGCGCCCTCGTCGTCGGCGAGTTGGGCAAGCGTCATGACATGGAAGGCCTGCGCGGCATCGCCCGTCTGGTCGGCGCCTGTTACCGCCAGAACGGCTATCCTTTCGCGCGGGCAATCGTGCCGGTCCAGCAGCTGAAGGACGGCGTCCTGCGCATTCACATCCTCGAGGGCGCCTACGGTGAGGTCCAGGCCACCGGCCAAGCGAAGGTCACGGCTGGTAGCCAGCCGTTCCTCGCCCCCCTCGCCCATGGCGACCTCATCGAGGCAACGCGTCTCGAGCGCACCATGCTCATCATCGACGATCTCCCCGGCGTCTCGGTCCGGCCGGTGGTCAGCCCCGGCAAGTCCGTGGGCTTCGGCGATCTCGCCGTCGCCGTCGCCTTGGAGAAGGAGCAGGGGGGCGAGCTTGGTGTCGATAACGAAGGCAGCCGCTATACCGGAGATGTCCGTTTCAAGGGTTCTTGGTACCGCAACTCGGCCTTGCTGTTCGGCGACCGGATCGCGGCGTCGTTGCTCGCGACGAACCAGTCCCTTTGGTTGGGCTCGCTCGATTACGACCGCCCGTTAGGTTCCTCCGGCCTGCGCGGCCAGATTGGTTGGGCGCTCAATTCTTACGAGTTGGGCAAGGAGTTCGCGTCCCTCGAGGCTTCCGGTCTGGCCCGCGTCTGGTCGGCCAAGCTGAGTTATCCTCTCATCCGTTCGCGCCAGACCAACCTGTCGGCCTCGTTTGGTTTCCAATACAAGACCCTCCACGATGTCTATGCGGCCAGCGGGACGACCGAGGACAAGTTCAGCCGTGGCTTGCCGCTGGCCCTCCGGTTCGACCACCGCGATACCCTGGCGGGCGGCGGCATCACCTACGGCCAGCTTACCTGGACGCGCGGGAACCTTTGTCTCGATCCGACCTTGACGGCCTTGGATGACGCTTCGGCGCGGAAGCAGGGCGATTTCAACAAGATCAACCTGGACCTGGCTCGTGTCCAGAACCTGCCTGCCGGCTTCACTCTCTACGGACGTTATTCTCTGCAGCTCGCCGATCGGAATCTCGATTCTTCCGAGCGCTTCGGGCTCGGTGGCGCCCAAGGCGTGCGCGCCTACCCGCTCGGAGAAGGCATGGGCGATCAGGGTTGGCTTGGGCAGGTCGAGCTTCGGTATGACGCTGGCATTTTCGCGCCCTACGCCTTCTACGACGTGGCCGAGGCGGACACCAACTACCGTCCCTGGACGGCCTCGGTCGACGTGACCCGCCATATCTCGGGCGCCGGTGTCGGCGTACGCACGACCTATCAGCAATGGTCGGGCGATGTCAGCCTCGCTTGGCCGATCACCGGCGGCGATGCGCAGGCGGACAGCAAGCAGGCCTCCCCGAGGATCTGGGTTTCCGTCAGCCGAACCTTTTGACCCTCGAGGGAGGGTTGAGCGCCTTCGCTCAACCGCGGCTGACCAAGGGTGGTCAGTCCTGCCTTCGCGGCGGAGCCGTGAGGGGGGGGACGTGGCGCGGTCACAAGGGGGCATGGGGAGATGGCAGGGGGAAGCGGACAGCGACTAGGGCAGCACGCGGTGCTGCCCCTACCAAGAGACAGACGGATGCGATGTCATCGCATCCCTACCCAACGCCTCGTCAGATCTATCCAGCACTCGATGCAGTCATCGACGCTGTCCTCGATTCAGTTCTCTATTCCTTAGGCCATCCGGCTCCACAGCACCTTGAGGTAGCGTCCCTCGGGGTGGTTGGAGGCGTTGGGGTGGTCGCCACCGGGGCCGGTGCGGTCGAAGATCTGCAGGCGCTTCTGGTAGCGGTGCGCGGCCTTGCTGACGAGGTCCTCGAAGGCCTCGGCGGAGACCAGTCCGGAGCAGGAGCAGGTCACGAACAGGCCTCCGGGCGCGACCAGCTGCATGGCCAGGACGTTGAGGTCGTTGTATTTCTTGAGGCCTTCGGCCTCGAAGGCCTCGTCGCGGCTATCGACGAACTTGGGCGGGTCGCACAGGACCAAATCCCAGGTCTTGCCGTTCTTCTGCATCTGGCGGATCCAGGTGAAGGCGTCGGCGTGGACGAAGTCGATGCGCGCGTTGTTCAGGTTGGCGTTCCGCTTGGCCATCTCGATGGCCTTCTCGTCGAGGTCGACCGCGGTGACCTCCGTCGCCCCTGCGAGCTTGGCGGCGATGGAGAAACCGCCGGAATAACAGCACAAATCGAGCACTTTAAGGCCTTGTGCGAGCGCGCCGAAGCGCCGGCGGTTGTCGCGTTGGTCGCAGAAGAAACCGGTCTTGTGGCCCTCGGCGAAGTCGACCTCCTGGACCATGCCGAACTCCTTGATCTTCACGAAACGCACGGCCGACTTCGGGATGTCCGTCGGCATGATGCCTTCAATACGAGCGACGTGCGGGTCGACCTGGACGATCTCGCGCTTGGTGCCGACCGCGTCGTGGAGGATGGGGATCCAGCGGGGGAGGCGGCGCATGACCGCGTAGGACGAGACCTCGATGGAAAGCACGTCGCCCAGGCGGTCGACGATCAGGCCGGAGAGGAAGTCGGCGTCGGCGTTCACCACGCGATAGGCGTCGGTGACCGCGTCGAGCTTAAGCACGTCCTTGCGGAGGGCGGCGGCCTTGCGCAGCGCCTGCTCGAACCAGGCATCGTCCGGCTTGCCGGGGGTCGCCTTGAGGATGCGCAGCGCGATGGGCGCGCCGGGGTTCCAGAAGCCATAGCCGATGAAGGAGCCCTGTTTATCGTAGGCCGAGACCAGGTCGCCTTGGCGAGCGTCGGCGGAGACCTCGCCCACCATCGAGCGGAAGATGGAGGGTTTGGAGGTGAACGTCTTCAGCTGCACCAATGGCTTCTCGCGCGCGATCGGCGCGGGGATGTTGGCGAGGCCACCCAAGGAGTCGGACATGCCGTAAGGTTCGGCGGAGCCGTCTCCTTGGCAAGCCCCGGCCGCTCGGACCGGTCAGATTAACCGATGAAGCTGCAGATATACTGGCAGATACCCGAGCCCACGGTGATCGTGAAGCCGGACTTCGGGGCCACGTAGAAGTGGGTGCCCGCGCCGTAGGTCTTCTCTTCCTTGGAACCGTCCTGGACCACGACGCAGGAGCCGTCGGTGATCTCCATGATCTCGGCCTTGTCGGTGCCGAAGTGGTAGGTGCCCGCGTAGATCAGGCCCACGGTCTTCTTGGCGCCGTCGGCGGTGAGGATCGTGTGGGAGACCACCTTGCCGTCGAAGTAGACGTTGGCCTTGGCGATCGCGGTGACGTTCTTGAATTCCATGGGACCTGTTTGCTAGGGGATAGCCGGGAAAGGGTCGAGTACAGAGTCGAGGTTAGAGGTCAGAATCGAGGATGGAGTATGGCGGGCGGTACAAACAGGTAGGGACAGCACCACGTGCTGACCTTGGCGCGTAGGTGGTTAGCGGTTGGCGGTGGGCGAATGGGAACGCCAGGGCAGGTCGTGACGCCGTCCCGACCCTACCCGAGGCAGACGAGGCAACTAGCATAGCGTACGGATTAGAGATGGCCTCTAGGACAGCACGTGGTGCTGT
>JBEGOO010000144.1:0-6463 GCA_041182045.1 Verrucomicrobiota bacterium | reverse complement strand
GTGCTCCGTCACCGCGGCGACCTGGACGGAGTGCGGGATGCCGGCCGCGCGGAGCAACTCGGTGCGACGAGGGGAGGCGGAAGCCAGGAGGAATCGAAGCGGCGCGGGCACGCCCCACTGAAGACGGCCCGCGGGCGTTTGACAACCCCCGCGTCTGGCCGGCGACCGTCTTTCCGACTTCCCTGCCCCCGCGAGCCAGGCTTAATCGGCGCTCATGCCCCGCCTGCTCCTCGCCCTGCTCCTCGCCTGCCCCTTGGTCGCCGCCGAGAAAGGCGCACGCGATTTCCTCAGGAAACCCGACGCTTGGTTCGGGTCCGCCGAGGCGCGCCAGGTGGCCGGCGTCATCCTCTCCTATCAGACCGAGGCGGGCGGCTGGCCGAAGAACACGGACACGGTGAGCAAGGCGTTCACGGGCGATCGCTCCAAGCTCGACCCGACCTTCGACAACGGCGCGACGGTCGACGAGCTGCGCTTCCTCGCGCGGGTCGTCGCCGCGACGGCCGACGGGCCTTGCCGGCAGGCTTTCGAGCGGGGCCTGGCCTACGTGCTCGCGGCGCAATACCCGAACGGCGGCTGGCCGCAGTTCTTCCCGCTCCGCAAAGGGTACTACGACCGGATCACCTTCAACGACAACGCCATGGTCCGAGTGATGGAGTTCGTGCGCGAGGTCTCCCGGGAGAAGACCTACGTCTTCGTCGACCCCAAGGTCCGGGCTGCCTGCCAGGCGGCCTTTGACCGTGGCCTCGGCTGCATCCTGAAGTGCCAGATCGTCGTCGACGGCAAACCGACCGTCTGGTGCGCGCAACACGACGAGAAGACCTTCGCGCCCGCCAAGGCCCGCGCGTACGAGCTCCCCTCCTTCAGCGGCAGCGAATCCGTCGGCCTCACGCGCTTGCTGATGAGCGTGGAGCATCCCACGGCCGAGGTGAAGGCGGCCGTCGAGGGCTCCGTGGCTTGGTTCGAGGCGCATAAGGTCACCGGGATCCGGCTGGAGACGGTCGACGACCCCCAGGCCCCCAAGGGCCGCAACCTCGTCGCGCGACCCGACCCCCAGGCCCCGACGCTGTGGGCCCGCTTCTATGACCTGAAGACCGGCCGGCCGTTCGTCTGCGACCGCGACGGCGTCCCGAAGCCGGCGCTGGCGGACATCGGCTACGAGCGTCGCAACGGCTACAGCTGGTTCGGCGAGTACGCCCGAGACCTCCTCGCGAAGGACTACCCGGCCTGGAAACGCCGGAACTAAGGCCGGCCGGGCGCGGCCGCCCGTCTTTCCCCCTTCCCATCGGTCCGGGAACGCCTATTCGTAAGAAAGATATATGCCCCTGCGTCTCGGCATCCGCCCCCTAGGCCTGCTCCTCGGCCTCGCCGCCCTACCCTTGCGCGCGGCCGACGGGTCCGTCGCCGAAAAGGCCGTGGGCTTGCTCGAGGAGCGTTGCTTCAAGTGCCACAGCCACGCCGCCGGCAAGAACAAGGGCGGCTTGGTCATGGACACCCTCGCCGGCCTGACCACCGGGGGCGACAGCGGCGCGGCGCTCATCCCTGGCGACCCCGCGAAAAGCCTCTTCCTGCGCAACATCCTCTCCACCGACCCGGATGTGATGATGCCGCCGAAAGGCGACCGGCTGACCACCGCGGAGGTCAAGCTGCTCCAGGACTGGGTGCGCGCGGGCGCGACCTGGCCGGCGAGCCGGGCCACGGTGAACGGAGCCGCCCGCTACCTGCCCGGAACCATCGGCGCCCAGGAACGCACCTGGTGGGCCTACCAACCGGTCAAACGAGTCGAGCCACCCGCCGGCACCGCCTCCAACCCGATCGACCGGTTCGTCGACGCCCGTCGCAGCCACGCCGGGCTCGCCCCGGCGCCGGCCGCGGAACGAGCGACGTTGATCCGACGCGTCACCTTCGACGTCACCGGCCTGCCGCCGACCCCGGCCGAGGTCGAGGCCTTCGTATCCGACCCGGATCCGTCGGCGTATGAGAAACTCGTCGACCGGCTGCTCGCCTCCCCCGCCTACGGTGAACGCCAAGCCCGCGCCTGGCTCGACCTCGTGCGCTACGCGGACAGCGATGGTTTCCGCATCGACGACTTCCGGCCGACCGCCTGGCGCTACCGCGACTACGTGATCGCCGCCTACAATTCGAACAAGCCCTACGACCGTTTCGTGCAGGAACAGCTGGCGGGGGACGAACTCTTCCCGGGCGACCCGGCCGCGTTGACGGCGACGGGCTACCTCCGTCATTGGATCTACGAGTACAACAACCGGGACGCCCGGGGCCAGTGGGAGACGATCCTGAACGACCTGACGGACACGACGGGCGACGTCTTCCTCGGGGCGGGGATGCAGTGCGCGCGCTGCCACGACCATAAGTTCGACCCGATCCTCCAGCGCGACTACTTCGCGCTCCGCAGTTTCTTCGCCAACGTGCTGCCGGTGGAGGATCGCGCCGCCTGGACGACCGCGGAGGCCGCGGAGCACGCGCAGAAACAAGCGACATGGGAGAGACGCACCACCGAACCCCGCGCCGCCCTCGCCCAACTCGAGCAGAAATACCGCAAGAACGCCGAGAAGGAGGCCGTCGGCGTCTTCCCGGAGGACATCCAGGCCATCATCCGCAAACCGGCCGCGGAACGTTCGACGCTCGAGACGCAGCTCGCCGCGCTCGCCTGGCGGCAGGTCGACTACAAGTTCAACCAGCTGATGAACTCCATCAAAGGGGAGGACAGCGTGAAGCAAGCCGACCTGAAACGGAAACTCGCCGAGGCGGACGCGCTGAAACCGTCACCACCGCCCCTGGTCCTGGCGGTGACGGAAACCGGTCCGGTCGGACTCGACGTGACCATCCCGAAAAAGGGCACGGTCGTCCCCCCGGCTTTCCTTTCCGTGCTGAGCGCGACGGTCCCGGCGAAGCCGGCCAAGATCACCCCGCCGGCCGATGGCCGGACCACCGGCCGCCGCTCCGCGTTGGCGCGCTGGTTGACCGAACCCACCAACCCCTTCACCGCCCGCCTCGCGATGAATCGCCTCTGGCAGTCGTACTTCCGCCGCGGCCTGACGCCGAACGCGAGCGACTTCGGCCGCCTGGGCGAACCGCCCTCGCACCCCGAGCTGCTGGATTGGCTCGCCGCCGAGTTCATGGCGAAAGGCTGGGACCAGAAGGCGATGCACCGCCTCGTCCTGACGAGCGCGACCTACCGGCAGTCCTCCCTCCACCCGGACCCGCGGGCCGGGAATCTCAAGGACCCCCAGAACACCTTGCTTTGGCGCTTCCAGCCGCAGCGCCTGGAAGCCGAGGAGATCCGCGACGCCCTCTTCGCCGCGACCGGCGAGCTGAAACTCGATAAACGAGCCGGCCCCGGCCAGGTCCACGGCGAACCGATCCGGAGCATCTTCACGCGCATCATGCGCAACAACCGCGACCCGCTCGCCGACGTGTTCGACGCGCCGCAGTGGTTCGCCAGCGCCGCCTCCCGCGACGTCACGACGACGCCCATCCAGTCCCTGCTGCTCCTGAACAGCCCCTTCATGCTCAAGCGCGGCGAGGCCTTGGCCGACCGGCTGCGGAAGGAGGTCCCCGGCGACGAGCCCGGGCAGGTCCGCCGGCTCTACCGCCTGCTCTTCGCCCGCGAGCCCTCCCCGGCGGAAGCGACCCGGGCCCTGGCTTTCCTCGCGGAGGTCCGCGCCCAGAAACCCGACGCGGCCGCGCAGTCCGCGGCGGCCCTCGAGTTCACCTCCGAGAAAGTGCCCTTCCGCGACGGTCAAGGCCTCCGCCTCGAGCCCGGCAACGTGAACCTGCTGACGGCGGACCGCACGACCCGACTCGACCTCTCGACCGGCTTCACCATCGAGGCGATCATCGTGCCGCGTTCGGTCAGCGACGGCGGGGCGGTCCGTGCGATCGCCTCCCAAGGCGTAAGGAGCTCGAAGGAAGGTTCCTGGCAGTTCGGCATCACCGGCCAGAAATCCCGCCAGGCCCCGATGGCCCTCGTATTGCAGTGCTTCGGCCAGCTCGCCGACGGCAAGTTCGGCGAGGCGGTCTATTTCTCCAACCTGCGGCTCACGATGCACAAGCCCTACTACGTGGCGGCCGCGCTGACGTTCGCGAAGGATGGCCAGCCGGGCAACGTGGTCTTCACCCTCAAGGACCTCGCGAACGACGACGAGCCCCTGCTCCACGACCAGGCCGCCGGCCGGCTGGCGCGCCTCGACACGGGGACCCATCCCTTGCACCTCGGCGGCAAGCACGCCGAGCCCGAGGGGTCGTTCCACGGGGTGATCGACGACGTCCGCCTGAGCGCCGGCGCCCTGCCCGACCCCCGTCTCCTTTACGCCTCCGAGGACGCGCAACCCTCCACGCTCGGCTTCTGGCGTTTCGAGAGCAAGACCGGCCTGATGAAGGACTCGTCGGGACAAGGCCGCGACCTGACCGTCGCCACGGGCAAGAAACCGGCCGCGAAGAACGCCGACCGGACCCCGCTCGCCGCGCTCTGCCACGCCCTCCTCAATTCCTCCGAATTCCTCTACGTCGAATGAACGATCCCCGCTGCCATCGCGTCGAAGCCTCGTCCTCCCGCCGCGACTTCCTCTTCAACGCCGGACTCGGCCTCGGCGCCATGGCCTTCAGCGACCTGCTCGCCAAGGAACTCTCCGTGCCGGCCGCCGGCACCCCGCCGCAACCGGGCGTCGGCCAGATCAAACCCCGCGCCAAGAGCGTCATCTTCCTCTTCATGGAAGGCGGGCCGTCGCAGATGGACCTGTACGACCCCAAGCCGCTCCTCAACCAGCTGGCGGGCCAGCGGCTCCCCGAGAGCTTCGGCTCCGTCATCACGGCGATGGGCGAATCGAAGTCGCCCCTGCTGGCTTCCAAGCGCGCCTGGAAGCAGCACGGCCAATCCGGGCAATGGTTCTCGGACTGGATCCCGCACATCGCCTCGTGCGCGGACGACCTGGCGGTGATCCGCTCCTGCAAGGCCGACGGCATCAATCATTCCGCCGGGGTGTGCCAGATGAACACCGGCTCGATCCTCGGCGGCAAGCCGTCGCTGGGCTCCTGGATCAACTACGGCATCGGCTCCGAGAACGCCAACCTGCCCGCCTTCATCGTGATGCAGGACAACCAGGCCTCGGTGATCAACGGGCCGCGCAACTGGGGCGCGGGCTTCATGCCGGCCGTCTACCAGGGCGTGCGGGTCTCCGGCGGCGCCGAACCGATCCCGCACCTCAACACGCCCGAGGCCGTGAGCGCCGACCTCCAGCGCTCGAAGCTACGCCTCATCAACGGGGTGAACCGGGAGTTCGCCGAGCGTCACCCCGACCGCTCGGAACTCGGCGCCCGCCTGGCCGGCTACGAGATGGCCGCGCGCATGCAGGCCGAGGCGCCCGGCGTCGTCGACCTCACCGGCGAGACCGAGGCGACCCGCAAGCTCTACGGGCTGGACGAAAAGACGACCGAGGGCATGGGCCGCCTGTGCCTGCTCGCCCGCCGCATGGTCGAGCAGGGCGTGCGTTTCGTGCAGATCTACCATGGCGCCGGCTCCAAATGGGACGCCCACGCCAAGATCGAGAGCAACCACGCCGGCCTCTGCGCCTCCATGGACAAGCCGGTCGCCGGCCTGCTCAAGGACCTGAAGGCCCGCGGGCTGCTCGAGGACACGCTGGTCGTCTGGGGCGGCGAGTTCGGCCGCACCCCGATGTCCGAGAAAGGCGACGGGCGCGACCATAACCCGACCGGTTTCACGATGTGGATGGCGGGCGGCGGCGTGAAGGGCGGCCAGACCATCGGCAGCACCGACGAACTGGGCCTGCGCGCCGTGGAGACCCCGCTGCACGTCCACGACCTCCATGCGACCATCCTCTGGCTGCTGGGCATCGACAACATGGGCCTGACCTACCGCTACAAAGGACGCCCGGAACGCCCGACCCAGAACGAGGGCGAGCCTTATAAGAAGATCGTCGGTTGACCGACGGGGCGGCAACCCTCGGCGGGCGCCGGTGTCCCAAGGGGGACGCTTTCCGCGTTTGCCGTCCCACCCGGGAAGGCCGTAATCCGTTCCCGTGGCCCGCCCCCGCCTCATCCTCCTCGGCCTGCTCCTGCTTCACGGGGCGGCACGGCTCGCCGCCGCCGACCTGAAACCGGCGGACGTGGAATTCTTCGAGTCGAGGATCCGACCGGTCCTCGTGGCGGAGTGCTACGAATGCCATGACGCGAAGAAACAGAAAGGGGACCTCCGCCTCGATTACCGCGACGGTTTGCTCAAGGGCGGCGAAGAAGGAGCTGCCATCGTCCCGGGCGACGCGAGGAAGAGCTTCCTCATCCAGTCCATGGATCACTCCCATGAGACCCTGCAGATGCCCAAGAAGCGTCCGAAGCTCGACGCGAAGATCGTCGCGGACTTCGTGGAATGGGTGAACCGCGGCGCGCCCGACCCACGCGTCAAAGCGCCCGAAGACTCGATCACCCCCGC
>JBEGOO010000143.1:0-7075 GCA_041182045.1 Verrucomicrobiota bacterium | reverse complement strand
GCCTCGCATTGCGGCGTGGTCGGCCTGAAGCCGACCTACGGTCTCATCTCCCGCTTCGGCCTCGTGGCCTTCGCCTCGTCGCTCGACCAGATCGGCCCGATGGCCCGCAGCGTCGAAGACTGCGAGCTGCTCCTCAACGCCCTGGCTTCGGCCGATCCGCGTGACATGACCTGCTTTGGTCCGTCCGACCGTACCCTGACTCCGGCCGGCGATGCCAAGAAGCTCCGCATCGGTATCCCGAAAGGTTTCCTCGGCAAGGGCGTCGCTCCCGAGGTCGCCGCCGCCGTCAACGCCGCGGTCGAATTCTACCGCGCCCAAGGCTGTGCGATCTCCGAGGTCGAACTGCCCTCCGCCGACCTCGCCGTGCCGACCTACTACGTCGTCGCGACCGCCGAGGCCTCCTCGAATCTCGGACGCTATGACGGCGTCCGCTATGGCCATCGCTCCGCCGCCGCCGGCACGCCGGTCGAGATGATGACGGCGAGCCGCTCCGAAGGCTTCGGCCCGGAAGTGAAGCGCCGCATCCTGCTCGGCACATTCGTGCTCAGCGCCGGTTACGCCGACGCCTATTACGTCCGCGCCCTCCGCGCCCGCGCGAAGATCCGCGCCGAATACCTCGCCGCCCTCGCCGGCGTCGACGTGCTGCTCACCCCGACGGTCCCGACGCCCGCCTTCAAGGTCGGCGAGAAGGCCTCGGACCCGTTGCAGCTCTACCTCGAGGACATCTTCACGATTCCCGCCAACCTCGCCGGCCTCCCGGCGATCTCGGTGCCCTGCGGCAAGTCCGGCCACCTCCCGGTCGGTTTCCATCTCGTCGGCGCGCCGCTCTCCGAAGCCAAACTCCTCGCCGCGGGCCGTCTCTTCGAGGCCGCCCATGGTTACGCCCACCAGCAAGCCGCCCTATGAGCAACGTACCTTCTGATTGGGAAGTCGTCATCGGCCTCGAGGTCCACGTGCAACTGCACACTCGCGCCAAGGTCTTCGCGTCGTCCCCCTGGGGTTTCGGCCAGGAACCCAACGAGCAGGTCGACCCGGTCGTCCTCGGCCTCCCCGGCACGCTGCCGGTGGTGAACCGCGAGGCGGTCGAGAAAGCCATCCTCTTCGGACTCGTCGTGGGCGCGGAGATCCCGGAGCGCTGCGCCTGGGACCGTAAGAACTATTTCTACCCGGATAACCCGAAGAACTACCAGCTCACCCAGAAGGACTTCCCGGTCGTCGTCGGCGGCCAGGTCGAGATCGAACTCCCGGGCGCCTCGCGCAACGTGATGGGCGAGCATAAGTTCATCCGCATCCACCACGCGCACCTCGAGGAGGACGTGGGCAAGCTCAGCCACGCGGGCAGCGGCTCGTTGGTCGACTACAACCGCGCCGGCGTGCCGCTCCTCGAGATCGTCACCGAGCCGGACCTCCGTTCCGCGGCCGAAGCCGAGGCCTTCCTCCGCTCGCTCGTCGCGATGCTCACCCAGGCCGGCGTGGCCGATTGCGACATGGAGAAGGGGCAGCTGCGTTGCGACTGCAACGTGTCGGTCCGCCGCCGTGGCGCCGAGAAGCTCGGCACCCGCACCGAGACCAAGAACCTCAACTCGATCTCGAGCGTCCGCGACACGGTCATCTACGAGACCGCCCGTCAGATCCGCGAACTCGAAGCCGGTCGTGCGATCACGCAGGAGACCCGCGGCTGGAACGCCGAGCTCGCCCGCGGTTATGTCCTGCGCGACAAGGAAGACGCCCACGACTACCGTTATTTCCCCGATCCGGATATCCCGACCCTGAAGATCTCCCGCGAGACCGTCGCGCGTCTCGCCAAGCAGGTCCCGGAGAACCTCTACGACCGCCAGCGTCGCTACGTCGAGAAGCTCGGTCTGCCTTACACCGCCGCCTCGGTGCTCGTGAACGACCGCGCCCTCGCCGAATGGTTCGAGGCCGCCGTGGCCGCCCATCCGGCCAACCCGTCGGGCATCGCCAACCTCGTCGCCAACGACCTCCTGCGCGACCTCGCCGCTTCAGCCGGCCCCGCGGGCGCCTTCGACGAGTCCGCTCCCGCCCCGGTCTCGCTCGCGTCCTGTCCCATCAAGCCCGCGCAACTCGCCGGCCTGGTGAAACTGACCGACGACGGCGTGATCTCGAAGCAGCAGGCCAAGGAAGTCTTCGCCGAGATGTTCAAGACGGGCCAGGACGCCGCCGCCATCGTCGACGCCAAGGGCCTCCGCCAGAACAGCGACACCGGCGAGCTCGAGAAGATCGTCCAGGAAGTCATCGCCGACCCGGCCGTGGCGAAGTCCATCGCCGAATACCGCGCCGGCAACGAGAAGGCCATCAACGCGCTCAAGGGTCCCATCATGAAGCGCACACAGGGCAAGGCCAACCCGGGCCTCATCGACCAGCTGCTCAGGAAGGCCCTCGGATGACCGCGCCGGATGCCTCCGAATCGCCCTGGGCCGCCGGGGCCAAGGCCGCGCGCGACAACGCGCTCCCCTCGTTCCTCATCCTGCTGGGCGCGCTGGCCCTGGTCGTCAGCTACTACCAGGTGCCCGCCGTCCGCGCGTGGCTCGACGTCATCGGCGAGGTCAACCGGGCGAACCCCACCGCCTTCGCGATGCTCTGCACGGGCTTCTCGGCCGGCTTCATCCCGTGGGTCTTCCGCATGGCTTTCCCGAGCCTGCGGCCCGCCCGCCCCGGTCTGGACCTCCTCCATAGCGTGCTCTGGTGGATGTTCATGGGGCTGATCGTCAGTTATTTCTACGCGCTGCAAGGTTGGTGGTTCGGCACGGAGCCTTCGCTGCGGGTGGTGACCCTCAAGGTGCTCGTCGACCAGTCTTGCTTCACCGTGCTCTGCGGAGCCCCCTTCAACGCCATTTCCCACCTGTGGAAGGACTCGAACTGGGATACCGCCAAGCTGCGCGCCGCGATGGGCCCCGGTTGGTATCGCCGTCTCGTCCTGCCGAATCTCCTGCCCAATTTCCTGGTCTGGTTCCCGGGCAACGCCCTTTTCTACAGCATGCCCGCCGAGCTTCAGTTGCCGGTGGCCAACTGCATCGGTTGCTTCTGGGCCCTCATGTGCGTGCGCATCGCGAAGCACTCGGGTGTGAAGGAGTAGGGGATGGAAGCGATGGGCGGTTCGGGGTTGGCGGTTGGAGCGAGCCAAGGATAAGGGATGGTGTCACCGCCTAGCCCGCCATCATCGCGGTCCTCCTTTTCATTTTACCCATCCCCCGTGCCTCCCTACATTCCCGTCATGCGTCTCCTGGCCCTTTTCCTGCTTCTCCCCGCATCTGTCTGGTGCGCCGCGCCCCTCACCCTTCGCTCCCAGCTGAAACCGGGCGCGCCGATGACGGTCGAGGCGGACGCCAAGGAAGGGGTCTACCTCGTGACGGTGGTCTACGGCGGCGACGACGTCGAGTCGGTGACGACGATGAAGGCCGAGTTGCGCCGCGTCTATGAGATCAACCTGCCTGTACCCAAGGGCGGCTCCGTGAAGCGCACCTACCGGGTATCGGTCCACGCCCCGGAGATCGTCGGCGGAGGCAAGGTGGGATTGAAGTCCCGCGAGGTGGGCACGGCTTCCTGGGATGACAAGCTGTCCTTGGAGTTCCTGGGCGCTTCCGCCCGCGTGCGCTCGGTCACGGTCGAGCCGGATACCGCCAAGCCCATCGTGGTCCGCCTGCTCGGCGATTCGACGATGACGGACTCCACCTCCGAGCCCTACTACGGGTGGGGGCAGGTCTTCCCGGCCCTGTTCGACGACGGGGTGGTGATCGACAACCATGCCGAGTCCGGCTTGGCCCTCAGTTCGTTCCAAGGTAGCCGTCGTCTGGCCAAGGTGCTCTCGATGGTCGGTCCAGGCGACTACGTGTTCATCCAGTTCGGACATAACGACCAGAAGGAGAAAGGGGAGGGGGTCGGGGCCTTCACGACCTACGCCGAACGCCTGCGCAACTACGTGAAGGCCATCCGCGAGAAGAGCGGCCAGCCGGTCATCGTGACTTCCGTGGCGCGCCGCCGTTTCGACGACCAAGGCAAGGTGGTCGAGTCGCTCGGCGATTTTCCCGAAGCCGCCCGGCGCGTGGCCAAGGAACTCGGCGTCCCGTTGATCGACCTCAACGAATCATCGAAGAAACTCTACCAGGCGATGGGCGCGGAGCCGTCCAAGGCGGTTTTCCTGCACATCCCGGCGTCGGCGAAGAAGTCCGCGATCGCCGACGACACCCATTTCAGCTCGTTCGGCGCCTATGAGGTGGGTCGGTGCGTGTCCACCGAGCTGGCCGAGCGTTTGCCCGACCTGGCCAAGCGCCTGCGCCCGGAGGTCGTCCGGTTCGACCCCGCCCATCCCGATTCCCCCGCCAGCGTCAAGATTCCGGCCAGCCGCAGCCAGACGAGCGTGAAGCCGGACGGGAACTGACCTCGGCTTGCATCCCCGGGCGCCCTGGGCGAACCTCTGACCGTGCCCGATCTCTTCGGCGAAATCGAACCCGGCGTCGCCGAGGTGGTCCCGTTCGACGGCGGGGCCCGGGCCTACTCGTATTCCGTCCCCGCGGCGCTGAAGGACACCCTGCAGGTCGGCCAGCTCGTCCGCGTCCCGCTCGGCGGACGCGTCAGCCTCGGCGTCGTCTGGCGTTACCCGGCCGAGCCGCCGCCCGCCGCGAAACTCCGGAGCATCATCCTGCTCGAGCACGAGCAGCCCGTGATGACCCCGGACTGCTGCAAACTCGCCGAGTGGATGTCCGGTTACTACGGCTGCGGCCTCAACTCCGTCCTCGAGACCGTCCTCCCCGCCGCCGTCCGCAAGGGCGTCCGCCCGGTCCTGCGCCGCCTGCTCACCCTCGTCGCCCTGCCGGAGCCGGAGGCCCTCGGGAAACTCCGGCGCAAAGCCCCGCGACAGGCCCAGGTCCTCGATTACCTCGCCGGGCAGAAGGAGCCCGCCGACCGCGCCAAGCTGGTGGAAGGGCTCGGCGTGGCCCAGCCCGCGGTCGACGCCCTGATCAAGGCCGGGATCGTCAAGGAGGACGCCAGCGTCCTCTGGCGCGTCGCGTACGACGATCCCTATGCCGAAGGCGAGACCGTCGCCGCGCGCGGCCATGACCTCAATCCCCAGCAGGTCACCGCCGTCGCCTCGGTCGCGGCGACCCTCGACAGCAAGGCCTTCCGGGCCCACCTCCTGCACGGCGTCACCGGCTCCGGCAAGACCGAGGTCTACGTCGCGCTCATCCGCAAGGTCGTCGCCGAGGGCGGCTCCGCCATCTTCCTCGTCCCCGAGGTCGCCCTCACGCCCCAGACCGTCGGCCGGCTCCGTTCGCGCCTCGCCGACCTCGGCGCCAAGGTCGTCGTGTGGCACAGCCACCTCTCCGCCGGCGAGCGGTTCGACGCGTGGATGGCGATGTCGCTCGGCCAGGCCCGCGTGGTGGTCGGCGCCCGCTCCGCCGTCTTCGCCCCCTTGCCCAACCTCCGGCTCATCGTCGTCGACGAGGAGCATGAGCCGTCGTTCAAGCAAGGGGAGACCCCGATGTACCACGGGCGCGACGTCGCGGTGATGCGGGCCTCGATGCTCGGCATCCCCTGCGTGCTCGGGTCCGCCACGCCCTCGCTCGAGACCTGGAAGAACGCGCAAGCGGGCCGCTACGTCCTGGACGCGATGCCCAAGCGCGTCGACGACCGCCCGATGCCCGCTTTCCGCATCGTGGACATGCGTCGCGAGGTGCTGCACCTCAAGGGCCAGCACATCCTCTCGCGCGAGCTGACCGACGGCATCCGCGCGCGCCTGCAGCGTCGGGAGCAGGCCATCCTCTTCCTCAACCGCCGCGGCCATTCGCGCTCGTTGGTCTGCCCGGATTGCGGCGAGGCGGTCCAGTGCGGGCGCTGCAGCGTCTCCCTGACCCTGCATCGCACGGACGACACCGCCCGCTGCCATCTCTGCAACCACCAGGAGCGGGCCCCGGTCGTCTGCCCGAAGTGCCGCTCCCCGAAGGTCCGCTGGAAGGGCTACGGCACCCAGAAGGTCGAGGAGACCATCGCGCACCTGTTCCCGCGGGCCAAGGTCGCCCGCATCGACGCGGACACCATGTCCAAGAAGGACCGCTTCCGCGAGGTGCTCTCCGACTTCCGGGCCGGCAAGTACGACCTGCTCCTCGGCACGCAGATGATCGCCAAGGGGCTCGATTTCCCGCGGGTGACCTTGGTGGGCATCATCGACGCCGACCTCTCCCTGCAGCTGCCGGACTTCCGCGCCGGCGAACGCACGTTCCAGCTGCTCACCCAGGTGGCCGGCCGCGCCGGCCGCGGCGACCTCGAGGGCGTGGTCGTCGTGCAGAGTTTCCAGCCGGCCACGGACCCGATCCAGTTCGCGAAGCGCCTCGACTTCGAGGGGTTCGCGGCGGCCGAGATGGAGCGCCGCGCCGAGTTCGGCTACCCGCCGGACCGCCACCTGATCCGCCACGTCTTCCGCGGACGCAACGCCGACAAGGTCAACTTCGTCGCCGACGCGTGGGTCAAGGAACTCGAGCGGCTGCATCCGGGGGCGGCGGAGATCCGCGGTCCGGCGCCTTGCCCCTTCGAGAAGGTCCAGGACCAGCACCGCGTGCACATCTGGTACCTCGTCGGGGGCGTGAAATCCTTCCTCGCGGCTTTGTTGCCGCTGCGGGCCAAGGTCCTCCGCGACGACGATGTCATCGACGTCATCGACGTGGACGCGCAGGATTGCGCGTGAGCAGAGAGTGCAGGGTCGAGGACGGAGGGCTGGATCGATGACTGAGTCGAGTGCTGGGTCGATGAATGGCACAAAGACCAGAACGGGTATGGAAGCCCCCATCGATTCACCATCCACTTCGACTCAGCACTCGCCTCAGCCCTCCTTGAGGGCGCTCCGCGCCCTCACCACCAACGCTTGCGCTTCATCCAGTAGATGATGCCGCCCGTGAGCACGGCCATCGTGCCGAGCGCGAAGAAGTAACCATACCGGTGGCCCCACTCGGTGTGGATCTCGGGCATGAACTGGAAGTTCATGCCCCACAGGCCGACCAAGAAGGTGAGGGGGATGAAGACCGAGGACATCACCGTCAGCACGCGGATGATCTCGTTGGTC
>JBEGOO010000142.1:0-11382 GCA_041182045.1 Verrucomicrobiota bacterium | reverse complement strand
TCTACACCGTCGTCCACTACGGCGTGGGCGCCGACGGCCGCATCAACTACGACGAAGTCGAGGAGATGGCCAAGCGCGAGAAGCCCAAGATGATCACCGTCGGCGCTTCCGCCTACGCCCGCGAGATCGACTTCGCCCGCTTCGGTAAGATCGCCAAGGAGAACGGCGCCCTGCTCCTCGCCGATATCGCCCACATCGCCGGTCTGGTCGCCGCGGGCGTCCACCCGTCGCCCGTGCCGCACGCCGATTTCGTCACCACGACGACCCACAAGACCCTGCGCGGTCCGCGCGGCGGCCTGATCCTCTGCAAGGCCGAGCACGCCAAGGCGATCGACTCCTCCGTCTTCCCCGGCGCCCAGGGCGGTCCCCTCGAGCACGTCATCGCCGCCAAGGCGGTCTGTTTCGCCCAGTGCGCCACCCCGGAATTCCAGGAGTACGCCCGCCAGGTGGTCGCCAATTCCCGCGCCCTAGCCGACGCCTTGGTCGCCCTCGGTTTCGGCCTGATCAGCGGTGGTACTGATAACCACCTCAGCCTCATTGACTTGCGCAAGAGCCACCCGAATGTCTCCGGCAAGGACGCCCAGCTCGCCCTCGACGCCGCGCACATCACGACCAACAAGAATACCGTGCCGGATGAGACCCGCAGCCCCTTCCAGGCCAGCGGTATCCGCGTCGGGACCCCGGCCGTGACCTCCCGAGGCATGAAGGAAGCCGAGATGAAGGAAATTGCCCGCGCGATCTCGATTGTGCTCTCCGACCCCCAGAATCCTGCGAAAATCGAGGAAGCCAAGGCCATCGCCGCCGGTTTGTGCGCTCGCTTCCCCCTCCCTTATTGATTTTTGGGAACCTTTTTCGCTTCCATCTCAGTCCTCTGACCTACTATTCTACCACCTACCCCAATACCAATGACCCCCTCCATGCGTAAACGAAAGGGCTTTACCCTCATCGAACTCCTGACGGTGATCGCGATCATCGGCATCCTCGCGACCGCCCTCGTTCCGGCCGTCAAGAAGGTCCAGGAACTCGCCCGCCGCACCTCCGCCCTCTCGAAGGTCCGTAACATCGGGGCCGCCATCAAGGTCGCCACCGACAACGGCTCCAAGCAGATCAAGGACCAGGCCTTCTCCCTCGGCACTCCGTCCCTGACCGCCTCCAAGATGCCCGAGTACATGCAGATGCTCGCCATCTACGGCGGCATCAATGACGCCACCCAGTGGTACATCGACTCCGACGCCCTCAACGAAAGCGTCACCGTGCCCCGCCAGATCCTTTCCGGCGCCGCCCCGGCCTACACCGCCGATCCCGGCCTCTCCACGGCTTCCGTCTCCTGGACGACCTACACCCCCAGCGTGAAGTCCGACGAAGGCACCATCCCGCTCATCTGGACCCGCGGTCTCAACGACTCCGGTCTCTGGGATACCTCCAAGGATGCCGTCTGGGGCGCCGACGGTGGCCACATCTACTTCAACAGCGGCCGCGTCGAGTGGTTCACCGACACCTCCAACGCCGACAACCAGTTCACCTCCCGTATCGACGGCAAGGGTACGTCGAAGTGGAAGGAAGCCGTTTCCAAGACCTTCGCGGGCAAGGAACTGGCCGCCAAGTAAGCGCAGTTTCCTTGGTTCACGAAAGCCCCGGGTCACCGGGGCTTTTTTGTTTCCAGACCTGGCGGCTCGGGCAACCTCGCTGTTCCGCCTCATGGCCACCGCCCGCACCTGGATCGCCGCCTGCCGCCCCAAGACCTTGGTGGCGGCCGTCGCCCCCGTCGCGTTGGGTGGCGCGGTCGTCGTCGCCCATGCGGGCGCGCCCGGCCTCTGGGTTCATCCGCCCTTTGTCCTCATCCTGCTGAGCTGCCTGGCCTTCGCGCTCTGCGTCCAGGTCGCCTGTAATTTCGCGAACGACCTCGGTGACTCGTTCCGGGGCGCCGACACCGCCGCGCGCGTCGGCCCGCGT
The DNA here is from genome assembly GCA_041182045.1 of Verrucomicrobiota bacterium. Taxonomy (GTDB): domain Bacteria; phylum Verrucomicrobiota; class Verrucomicrobiia; order Opitutales; family UBA953; genus UBA953. The sequence continues at coordinate 9,429 of JBEGOO010000142.1, read as the reverse complement.
CGCGCCGTCTCCGCCGGCGACATCGCGCCCGCCGGGATGCGTCGGGGTATCTGGTTCGCTTGCCTGCTCGCGCTCGGCCTCGGCTTGCCGGTCGCCCTGCTGTCGCCCTGGTTGCTGCTGGCCGGTCTCCTCGCGATCGCTTGCGCGCTCGGCTATACCTTGGGTCCGTTCCCGCTGGCCTACCGCGGGCTCGGCGACGTCTTCGTCGTCGGTTGTTTCGGCGTACAGGCGACCGTGCTGACCGCCTGGGCGGTCTGCACGCCCTGGCCAGGCGACTGCGGCTGCGACGCGACGCCCATGCCTTGGACTCCGGCGCTGCTCGCCGGCCTCGGGCTCGGCCTGCTGGCCGACAACATCCTCGTCGCCAACAACGCCCGCGACTACGAGACCGACCTGGCCGTGGCCAAGCGGACGACCGTGGTCCGCTTCGGTCGGGGGTTCGCGCGATTCCTGCACGGGTTCAATACCGTGGTCGGCCTCGGTTGTCTCGCCCTCGTCTTCGGCTGGGCGCCCTTGGCGTTGCTCCCCCTCGGCCTCTGGCAGCACCTCGGCTTCCGGCAGGCCCGTCAACCCGTCGATTTCCTACCGTTTCTCGGCCGGGCCGCGGGTCTCATGCTCCTGGCGACGGTTCTGTGCGTAACTGCCACTTGCCTTGGGTGGGTGCCGGCTGGCACCCTGTGGGCGCGATGAGCCACCCCAAGTCCCTCGCCGATCAGCTCGAAGCCCTGGTCCAAGCCGGCGGTCGTCCGTCCTGGGACGAGTATTTCATGGCCACCGCGGTGCTCGTGAGTTCCCGCTCCAGCTGCGAGCGCCTGCACGTCGGTTGCATCGTCGTCTCCACCGGCAAGCACCCGAACCGCCTCGTCGCGGCCGGGTACAACGGCTTCCTGCCCGGCGCCCCGCACGACTCCCATGTCCGCGACGGGCATGAGCTCGCCACCGTGCACGCCGAGCAGAACGCCGTCGCCGACGCCGCCAAGCGCGGGGTCTCGCTCCAGGGTACCGTCTGCTACGTCACCCATTACCCGTGCGTGAACTGCGCCAAGATGTTGGCCGCCGCCGGCATCGCGGAGGTCCGGTATCGCCACGATTACAAGAACGACCCGCTCGTCGCGGAGCTCCTCGACCAAGCCGGCGTCAAGGTCGCGCGGATCGGCGGTTGAGATGGCGGGTCGGTTCCAGTCCCTCGCCGGTCGGCTCCTCGTCTCGCACCCGCTGCAGCGCGACGAGCACTTCCACGAGTCGGTGGTGCTCATCCATTCGCACGACCGTGCGGACGGCGCGATGGGCGTCATCCTGAACCGCCCCTACGGACGCACGCTCGGGCAGGCGCAGCCGAAGATGCTGGGCACGCCGCTCGACCGCTTGCCTCTGCATTTCGGCGGGCCGGTCGCGGCCGACCGGATGGCGTTCGGGGGCTGGCGCTTCGCCGCGCGCGGGCCCGCCGCCTTGCGCTACGGCATCAGCCGCGCGGAGGCCGAGGCGCTCGCCGGCGATCCGGCCTTCCGCCTGTTCGGGTTCGTCGGCTACGCCGGGTGGGACGCGGGTCAGCTCGAGAACGAGCTCCGGCTCAACGCCTGGATCACGTGCCCGTTCGATCGGGTCTGCGCGCGGTTGGAAGGCGAGGCGTTCTGGAAGGCCTTGCTGGTGAAGCATCGCCCGGACCTGCGGCTCGCGGCCGATTCGCCGGCGGATCCCGGGCTCAACTGATCAGCGGCTGTTGGCCTGGAGGATCTCGACCTGCCGGATGAGCGTCTCGCCGGCGGCCTTGCCGTTGGCGGAGAGCATGCGGCGCTGGATCAAGAGCGGCTTGAAATCCTCCTTCACCCCGAAGAGCGACCACGGGCCGGGACGCAGGCGGGGGTCGCCGGCCTTGAGGGCGGTCCAGCCGATCGGCATGCCCTGCCAGCTGAACTCGACGTACCAGCCGGCCGCGGTCGCGATGTCGCCGCCCTTGAGCAGGGCGGGGTAACGCGCCAGAAAGTCCGGGACGCGCTTGGGGCGCATCGTCACCGCGAGGGCGACAGGTTGGGCGCGCACGGCCGAGAGCAAGTTGGCCGACGAGCGCGCCAGCACCGGGGAGGGGTCCAGTCCGATGAGGTTCTGGCCGTTGAAGATCCCGTGGTGGTTGGGCATCCCGCGGTTATCCTCGTCGGCGTCGTACCAGGTTTGGAACTTCTCGCTGAGGATCAGGCCGACCTCGAAATGCAGGTGGGCGCGGTCCTTGGGGATGGCGGTCTCGTTCGTCGAACTGTGTCCCATCACCCCGAGCACCTTGCCCGCGGGGAGGGCGAGGCCGGGCTTGAGCTCGGGCTGGAGCGCGGCCAGGTGCGCGTAGAGCGTGTAGACCGGGATCTCCGCGCGCGGGTGGACCATCACGACGTAGCGGCCGTACGCGCCGTTGAGGCGCGGGTTCACGTAGGCGACCACTCCTTCCATCGCGGAGAAGACCAGGTCCGTCGGTTCGCCCGTCTTGGTGCGGCCGACCGGCCGGATGTCGAGGCCTTCGTGGAAGCGATGCCCGTCGTCCCGCACCATGCCGAAGGACCCGGATTCGATCCGCTTGGACTCGGTGGGCTGCAGGTAGTCCTCGGGCGCGCGCAGCTGCGAGCGGTCCATCGAGGTGGGCCAGACGACCTCGGTCGCCGAGACCGCGGTCACCCCGCACAGGCCGAGCAGGAGCAGGCGCTGGAGCCTTCCCCGGGTCACTTGCCCTCGTGCTCCTGGAGCTTGCGGATCTTGAGGATCGACTCGTTGAGCCGCTGGCTCAACGCGAGGGCCGCGGCGCGGTTCGAGAGGCCCTTCTGCTCGACGTGGAACAGGAGGTTGCCGTCCACGATCCGGCCTTCGAGGCGCATGATGCCGACGGCGCTCTCGTTCACGATGAGGACGAGCTGCTGGCCGACCGCCTCGTTCGAGTACTGCATGATGTCCGCGCCGGATTTGCGGTCCACCTGCACCAACAGGAAGATCTGGCGCATGTCCTGCGGGCCGGCCTCGACCACCTCGGTGTTGAGCACGGACTCGGCCTTGACGAGCGCGGTCGTCAGGACGGGGATGCGCAGGCCGCTGACGGGCAGGACGACCTCCTGCTTCATGGACGCGCTCGCGGAGGCCGGGGCCTCGATGAACACGGACGCGATGTCGGTCGGCAGGTCGGGGGAGCAACCGGCGAGGAGCAACGCGGCGCCGGCGCCGAGGACGGGGAGGAACTTCATGGAAATCAACCGACCAGGAGGTCGAGGGTGGCGCCGACCTTGAGCAGGTGCGCGGGCTGCAGGTCGAGGGCCGGGACGAGGTAGACCTGCTTCGTCGCCGCGTGCTGGTAGGGAATCTGGCCATGGTCGGCCGGCCCCATCGCCTTGATGATCCGCTTGCGTTCGAGCAGCATCGCGAGGATGTGCTTGAGGACGCCCTTGTCGCCGGAGGGGTCCTCCTCGTTCTCGTAGAGCGAGAGGAAGAATTCCTCGCGGGAAGCCAGCAACTGGGCGCGGTGGGCCTGGTCCTCCTCGTTGCGCTCCTTGACCTCGCGGGTCCACTTGCCGAGCAGCAGCCCGGTGGGCTGGAAGGCCGCCGCGTGGTCCTTGAGGACGTCGGTGCGTTCGATCAGGCCGCCGGTCGGCTTGTGCACGATGCACGTGACGATGTCGCCGACGCGCAGTTCCTGGCCGGAGACGGCGCACGTGCGGGCGATGGGTTTGACCTGCCAGTCCATGCCTCGACGATGAGCCGACGGGGGGGTGGCGGGCAACCCCATTCCCCGGGGATTGGGGCTGACTTATTGACCGTGGCGGGCCAGCCTGCGGCATGAACGGCGTGAGTCCCTCCGGTGGCGCGGCCCTGCTCGTGGTCGACGTCCAGCCCACCTTCCTCCGGGTGATGCCGGCGGGCGAGGCCTGCCTGCGGCGTTGCCGGCTGGCGGTAGCCGCGGCCCGGATGCTCGGTCTGCCGATCTTCTTCACCGAACAGGTGCCGGCCAAACTCGGCTCCACGCATCCTGATCTCCTCGCCGCGGCGGGGGACGACCCGCGCGTCTTCGGCAAGACGGCCTTCTCCGCTTTCGGGGCGCCGGGGCTGACCGAGGCCCTGCAAGCGGCCGGGATCGCCCACCTGCTCGTCATCGGGCTCGAAGGCCCGGTCTGCGTGCACCAGACGGCGGTCGCGGCTCGGCGCGCCGACCTCGGGGTCACCTTGCTGGACGACGCCATCACGGAGCGCCGACCGGAGGATGGCGCCGTCTGTCGCGCCGCCTGGCGTCACGCCGGGGCGACGGTCCTGCCGGTGGAGACCGTCTTCTACGCGTTGCTGGGCGACGCCGCGGACCCGCGTTTCCGGGCCTTCACGGAACTGGTCAAGCAGGCTCAGGCCTGATCGATCGTCAACGACGGCGCGGGCGCGGCGTCGGCCGCGGTCGCCGGTTCGCTCCAGGCGGCGAAGGCGATCATGGCCGCGTTGTCGCCGCAGTGCTTCGGCTCCGCGAGGAACATCGGCAGGCCCCGTTGCGCGGCCGCGTTCGCCAACCGTTGTCGCAGGGTGCGGTTGTTGGCGACGCCGCCCGAGAGCCCGACGGAACGGAAGGACCCGCGGTCGAGGGCCGCGCCGGTCTTGGCGACGAGCTGCTCGATGATGGCGTGCTGGTAGCCGGCGCAAAGATCGGGCAGGGCGGCGCGCACCTGCGCGTCGTCCATCTTCTCGAGCTGGTAGCGCAGCGCGGTTTTGAGGCCCGAGAAGCTCAGGCGCAGGTCGGCCTTCTCCGGGATCCCGCGGGGAAAGTGGAACTTGCCCACATCGCCTTGAGCGGCCTGGCGCTCGATGAGCGCGCCGCCCGGATAGGGCAGGCCGAGGAGCTTGGCCCCTTTGTCGAAGGCCTCGCCGGCCGCGTCGTCGACGGTGCGCGCGATCACCTGGATCGAGAGGTCCTCGCCCAGGCGGACGAGCAAGGTGTTGCCACCCGAGATCACGATGCCGAGGTGCGGCAACCAGGCCCGGCGCGCGGCGAGGAAGCCCGCGGGGTCCTGCGCATGCAGGGGCAGGAAGACGGAATGGACGTGGGCGCGCAGGTGGTTGACGCCGACCAGCGGGCGGCCGGTGGCCAGGGCGAGCGCCCGCCCGAGGGTGACGCCCATCGAGAGGCAGGGCAGCAGGCCCGGGCCGCGGGTGACGGCGAATCGCGTGACCGCGGGCAGCTCGCCCTTGAACTCCTCCAGCAGCAAGGGCAGGGCGGAAAGGTGCATGCGGCTGGCGAGTTCCGGCACGACCCCGCCGTATTTCTCGTGTTCCGCCGCCTGCGTGCTCACGAGTTCGCGGACGATGCCCCGGGCCGGGTCGAAGAGCGCCAGGGCCGATTCATCGCAGGAACTTTCGATCGCGAGGATCATCCGCCTGCAGTCAGGCCAATTCGGAGGGCGGCTCAATCCCGATTCGTCTGGCGGTGAGGAAAAGACCGTCTAACGCTGTTCCCGTGGAGCCCGCGGACCGACATGACGCCCTCGTCGCCCTGCTTCGTCGCGAGGCCCGCGACGGCGTGGTGCCGTTCTCGCGGCTCATGGCGGCCTCGCTCTACGCCCCCGGCCTCGGCTACTACGTCGCCGATCGCGTCCGCGTGGGCAAGGGGGTCGGCACCGACTTCACCACCGCCGCCGCGCTCGGGCCGATGTTCGGCGAACTGGTCGCCGCGGCTGCCGGCCAGCTGGTCGGCGACCTCGCCGCGCACACGCTGGTCGAGGTCGGCGCCGAGCCGGGCCAATCCCATTTCGCCGGTGTCGCCGGTCGTTTCGCCGCGCACCACGTCTTCCGCGTCGGCGAGGAACCGCGGCTCCCGCCCCGCGCCGTCCTCGTAGCCAACGAGCTCTTCGACGCCCAGCCCTTCGACCGTTTCATCTTCCGGGATGGCGCCTGGCGCGAACTCGGCGTCCGCGTCGACGGCCCGGTCCTGGCCCCCGAGGTCCTGCCTGCCTTCACCGATCCCGCCGCGCCCGCGTTCATCGCCGGGTTGCCCGCGGCGGCGGAAGGGTGGATCCTGGATGTGCCGTTCGCGGCCGAACGCCTGTTGGCGAAGCTGCTCGCGGGTGGCTGGACCGGCGCGGTCGTCTTCCTCGATTACGGCAAGACCGTCGCCCAGTGCCTCGAATCCTCGCCGGCCGGTACCGCCCGGGCTTACCATCGTCACCAGTTGTCCGGAGATATCCTCCATCGGCTGGGTTCGCAGGACCTCACGTGTCACATCCTTTGGGATCGACTCGAGCCCGTCCTGCGCGCGGCCGGATTCCGCGCCACCTTGGACCGACAGGAGGCTTTTTTCGTGAAGCACGCCGCCGCGGCCATGGAACGGATCGCGGCCTCGGCGGACCCTGAGGCCACCGGCCGTCTGCGGGCCTTGACGCACCCCGCGCATTTCGGGTCCAAGTTCCAGGTTTTGCACGGGGTCCGGGCTTAATCGGCGGTTTTCGGAGGCCACGCTCGACCTTGAGGGAACAACCCCTTTTCTGGGGTGTACCCCTCATTCAAGCCATGAAGTCTTCCTTCTTCGTTCCGCTCACCTTCTGCCTCGGCGCCACGGTGCTCTCCGCCGACGTCAAGGTCATCCAAGCCTTCGAGGGCGATGGCTTCGACAGCTGGCAGACCACCGGCACGGCCTTCGGCTTGGCCCCGGTCGCCGGGAAGGTCGACGGCGTGAACGGCGAGTTCCGCAACTATGGTGGTAACTCGCTCGTCTCGTCCGGACATGGGGGCGACGCCGCCATCGGCACCCTGACCTCCCCGGAGATCCTGCTGACGCACCCCTTCCTCGGATTCCTGATCGCCGGCGGCAACCACCCCGGCAAGACCGCCGTCCAGCTGCTCGTCGGCGGCAAGGTCGTCCGCGAGGCCGTCGGCAAGAACGGCCTGACCCTCGCCGAGGTCGTCTGGGATATCGCCGAGTTCAAGGGTCAGAAGGGCGTCCTGCGCATCGTCGACAACGAGACGGGCTCCTGGGGCATCATCGCCGTCGACCACTTCTTGTTCTCCTCGACCAAGGAAGTGAAGTTCGCGACCGGCGGCCGGCCCAAGCCCAAGGCCGCGAGCAATCTCGTCCGCGTGCCCGGCGAAGGCACGGCCGCCCTGCAGCCCGGCGCGACGCTCAAGGAAACCGGCGGTCATAAGGCGACCGGCGTCACTTCGCCGACGGCCATCGCCTTCGGCAACGACGGCAGCCTGTACGTCGCCGAGTCGCACCGTTTCCGCTTCGGCGTCGAGGACGACCGCAACCACCTCTACTGGTATCACGACGACCTCGCCGCGGCGACGACCGCCGACCGCCTCGCGCTGCACAAGAAATGGGAAGCCAAGCGCTCCCACGAGTGGATGACGGCGAAGTCGGAGAAGATCCGTTTCCTCACCGGCGAGCAGGGCGACGGCGTCTTCGCGAAGTCCCGGATGTTCGACGAGAAGTTCAACGACGTCCTCGACGGCACCGGCGCCGGGGTGATGGCGTGGGACGACAACGTCTACTTCGCCTGCATCCCGCGCATCTGGATGCTGCAGGACACGAAGCAGGACGGCGGCGAAGGCCAGCGCAAGGTGCTGCAGGACGGCTTCGGCGTGCGCATCTCGCTCTCCGGCCACGACATGAACGGCTTCGCCATCGGGTACGACGGCCGCGTCTGGGGTACCATCGGCGACCGCGGTTTCAATTTCACCACGAAGGAAGGCAAGAAATACGACTCCCGCAACCGGGGCGCCGTGTTCCGCTTCGAGCCGGACGGCTCGGACTTCGAGGTCGTGCACTTCGGCCTGCGTAACCCGAAGGAGATCGCGTTCGACGAGTTCGGCAACGGCATCTCGGTCGACAACAACTCCGACCAGGGCGACCAGGCGCGCGTCGTCTACGTCGTCGAGGGCGCCGACTCCGGTTGGGAGATGGAGCACCAGGCGATGCATACCTTCCACCGCTCGATCGGCCTCGAGCAGCGCCCCCCGTCCCGTTGGATGACCGAGAAGGTCTGGGAGCTCCAGAATCCGGTCCAGCCGGCCTTCATCATCCCGCCTTCCGCCTACATCTCCTCCGGCCCGTCGGGTCTCACGTACCACCCGGGCGCGGGTTACCTCGAGGCCGAGGCCCAGCACTTCCACATCTGCGACTACCGCGGTTCCGCCGGCGCTTCCGGCATCTGGTCCTTCAAGGTCGAGCCCGCGGGCGCCGGCATGAAGATGACCGAGTCGCACCAGCTGATCTGGGGCGTCGCCGCCACCGACGTCGAGTACGACTGGAAGGGTCGCCTGGTGGTGTCCGACTTCATCACGGGCTGGGAGTCGCATGACGCCGGCCGCATCATCACGCTCTCCGCCGAGAAGATGTGGAAGCCCGAGGCGGCCGCCACGGTCGCCAGCCTCATGAAGGAAGGCTTCGCCAAGCGTTCCTCCGCCGAGCTCGCCCAGCTGCTCGCGCACGCCGACCAGCGCATCCGCCTCCGCGCGCAGATCGAGCTCACCCGCCGGCCCGACGCCGCCGACCGCTTCGAGGCCGCGACGAAGTCCGCCAACCCGCTCGAACGCGTCCACGGCATCTGGGGCCTCGGCATCCTCGCCCGTCGTGGCGCCGCCATCTCGCCGAGCGAGGCTTTCAACGGCCAGCACACCCCGGTCGCGCCGCTCGCCGACCGCGTCGCCGCCGCCAACCGCCTCCTGCCTTTGCTCGCCCATGCCGACGCCGAGGTCCGTGCCCAGGCCGTCCGCGCGCTGTCCGAGGCTCCGCTGAAGGGCGATGAACTGCCGCTCGGCAAACTCATCCTCGACCCGTCCCTGCGCTTACGCTCGTTCGCCGCCCTCGCCGCGGCCCGGCTGGGCGCGGCCAAGCACCTTCCCGAAATCCTGGCGATGCTCCGCGAGAATGCGGATAAGGATCCGGTCCTCCGCCATGCCGGTTCGTATGCCATCGATCGGATGTGCCAGACCCAGGCAGCTTTCGATGCCGTGGCCAAGGATGACCACGCCTCGGTGCGCCTCGCGGCCGTCATCGCCCTGCGCCGCCGCCTCGACCCGTCCGCGGCGCGTTTCGTGAACGATGCCTCCCCGGTCGTGGCCGACGAGGCCATCCGCGCCGTCCATGACCTCGCCCTCGAGCCCGGTCGCCCGGCCGTCGCCGCGCTCCTCGATACCCGCGACCGCCGCGAGTGGACACCCTTCATGCTGCGCCGTCTCGTGCACAGCGCCTTCCGCCTCGGCGGCGAGGCGAACGCCGCCCGCGTGGTCGGCGTCGCCATCGACGAGAAACTGCCCGAGGAAGTCCGTGGCGAGGCCCTGCGCCTGCTCGCCCAGTGGGCCAACCCGTATCCGGTCGACCAGTCGACCGCCCACTGGAACCCGTTGCCTCCGCGCGACCCCAAGGAAGTCCGCGCCAGCCTCACCGCCGCGTTGCCGAAACTCCTGAAGGGTAATTCCGACGCGCTC
>JBEGOO010000141.1:0-8746 GCA_041182045.1 Verrucomicrobiota bacterium | reverse complement strand
CCACGAACCAGCGGAAGAACGGCTTCTTGGATTCGTCGACGACCTTGGTCCACGGCTGGAACCAGGCGAGCTCCTTGGCTTCGTCGGCCCAGAAGCCGTCCGGGTCCTGGATCGAGCGCTTATAGAGCGCGTTATAACCATCCATGCCCTTCACGCGGGCCTTGGCGACGAACGCGGCCGAGGGCGGGAAGACCTGCTCGTTCGAGCCGAAACCTTCGGCTTGGGCCTTCTTGACGTCGTCGATTTCTTCGGAGCTCATGGGGGGCGGTGGGGTGGGGTATTTGAACGGCTTTGCCCGCCCTTGGGCAATAAAAACCCCTTCCTCGGGGCGGGTTTGAAGCCCTGGTCCGGCCCCCGCCGGGTCAAGGCGTGGCGGGCAGTTCGGCCAGCAGCGCCGTGAAGTCGTCGACCACGCGCACCCCGAGCCCGTCGAGCCGGTCGCGGTGCTGATGCCCGTGGGCGACCAGCACGCAGTCGACCCCCATCGCGCGGGCCGCCTCGGCGTCGTGCGCGGTGTCGCCCACGTAGAGCACGTCCGCCGGGTCCAGGCCGAGGTCGTCGAGATGCCGGCGGGCCCGCTCCTCCTTGCTCCCCGCATGGATGTCGTCCCCGCCGCAGGCCTTGCGGAAACGTTCGCGCAGGCCGTACTGGCGCAGCGTCGCCTCCAGCAAGGTGCGTTCGTAGGCGGAAAGCACCGAGTGCGTGAGGCCGTGGCGCGCGAGGCCGTCGAGCAGGTCGAGCGAGCCCGGGTGCAGGACGCACTCCGCCTTGCGCGCCTCGTACGCGGCCATGAAGCGGACGGACATCGCGCGGAACGCGGCCTCGTCGGGCGTGAAGCCGATGGCCTGGTAGACCTTGATCACCGGGAACTCGAAGATCCGCCGGTAACGCGCGGGGTCGACGCGCGGGTGGCCGTCCTCCGCGAGGAGGAGGTTGAGCGACGCGCAGCACAGCCAGGTGTCGTCCAGCAACGTGCCGTTCCAGTCCCAGACCGCGTGGCGGTAGCCGGTCAGCGGCCTACGCATGGGCGGGCACGAGGCCGAACGCCTCGACTTCCACGCCGACGGAGCAATGCGCGTGGTCGGGGGCCCGCCCGGCCAGCGGGAACCCGTCCCACTCCACGGGCTGCTCGCTCCACGCCGTGAGCTGGGCCAGGCTGAGGGCGTACGGCGCGTGGTGCACCTGGCCGCGCAGCAGCCGTCCGCCGCGCACGGCGAAGAAGTTGTAGCGTTCCGCCAGGTGGAAGAGCAGCGTGCCCGGCTCCGCCGGGGCGGCCGGCGTGAGCGCCTTCCAGGCGTAGCGCGCCGAGTGGGCGTGGCCGGCGCGCAGGCAGTCCATCGTCCAGCGGTCGCCGAACGCCCGGTGGGACATCTTCGCGTCGCGGTAGGGCAGGCCGAAGCACGTCCGCGCGATGCGCACCGCCGGGGCGCGGTCGCAGTCGAGCGAGAGGAACCAGACCCCGGGCTCCCCCGAGGCGTCGCGCACGTAGACGCGGACGTTGAGCTCGTTGAAGTAGGACAGCCACGGCAGCGCGGGCAGGCCGGCGGGGCGGACCCGGTCCATGCGGAAACCGACCACCCCGAGGTGGGTCTTTCCTTCGAACGTGTCCACGGTCAGGCCGGCCGGCAGGAGCTTGGCGACCTCGGCGGGATCCACGGCCCAGTGCAGGAAGAACAACTGGTTCCAGCACTGGTGCATCACCGGTCGGCGGCCCGGATGACGGCGGGCGTCGAGCAGGCGGGCGGTGGCGGCGTCCATCGACCCAGCATCCCGCAACCACGGGCCCGCGTCAAGCAGGTGGGTTACTTTCCGGCCGTGAACGGCGCGGCCGACAGGTCGACCTGGTACAGCACCTGGTTGTAGTCCCAGCGCGGCGTCGGCTGCTGGTTGTTCGTGAAGGTCGTCACGTAGGTCCCCTCGAAGGGGACCAAGGGTGAATCGTCGCGGAACGCCTCGGCGTGGAGGACCGGGTTGTAGAACGTGTAGTTGTCGTGCGTGGCCACCTTGCGTGCGTCGGTCCACGGGCCGGTCGGGCTCGGCGCGGTCGCCAGCCAGATCTCGCCGAGGTAGGACGAGGCGCCGCCTTTCTGGGTGAACAGCAGCAGCCAGCGCCGGCTCCACGGATGCCAGGCGAGGTCGCCGCCGTGGGCCTCGACCTTCCGGCCGTCGGCCGCGAGCACCGTGCGGTCCGGCGTCAGGCTCTCCCACGTCGCCGGATCCCGCCACGCCTCGTAGGTGGCCGGGCAACGCAACGTCGGGTAAGGATTGCAGAACAGGAGCCAAGCCTTGCCCGCCTCATCCGTCCATTTCAGCGCATGCCCATCGGGCACCTTCGGCGGCTTCGGTTGCTCGGCCGACTTCTTCCAGAAAGTCAGCAACGGCGCGAACTTCGCCGTCGCGGTGTCCCACTCGACCAGGTCCCAGCGGTAGGCCTCCATGTTCCCCCGGACCTTCACCGCGGAGGCCACCAGATGCTCGCGGCCGTGGACGTCGGCCAACGTCGCCGCGCCCCAGACCCAGGTCGGGCCGTCGCCGGGGACTTCGGCCACGCCGCGGGGCGCGCCCGCCGCGTTCCGGAAGTAATCGAAGCGCACCTTCAGCGGCGGGCGGGCGGGCGGGGTGAAGCCGGCGGTCGTGGCGGCGGAGACGTTGAAGATCCCCAGCGGGTAGCGGGCCAGGTTGGTGTCGCCCCAGAACCAGAACTGCTTCCCCGTGAAACGCGCGGTCACCACGCTGTCGCAGCCCAGCACGCCGCTCTCCGGCCAGTCCAGCTCCTCGCCTAGTTTCTGGCTCTCCGCGAACAAGCCGGCGCCGGTGAGCCGGCCGAGGCGGCGGGCCGCCTGCGTGCGCTCGACCTCGAGCCGGACGGTCTCTCCGGAGCGCGGGACGAAGCGGACGCCGGCGTAGCCGAAGCCGTCCTTCTTCACGCCATAGCCGTGCCCGCGGACCTCGGCCCACGTCTCCCGACCCATCAGCTCCGGCAGGTCGAACGCGATCAAGCCGGCGTTGTCCGAGACCAGCCGCTCGCCGTGCACGGTGCGCAGCTCGACGCCGGGGACCGGCCAGTCGGTGCCGCGCTCGACGATCTCGACGCGGCAAGGGGTCGCCCCGAGGCCGACGCCGGCGAGGAGGAGCCCTGGGAGGAGGTCGCGGGGAAGCATGTCGCCACTTTCCGCGGAAACCGGCGAGGCTTCAAGCGCAGCCTCGCCCTCAGGGGCCGCGATTCGTGAAGGTGTACCGACCGTCCGCGAGTTTGCCTTCGAAGGTATGACCGCCGGCTTGGACCTTGAGGGTCCCTTCCTTCCAGCCCAACGACACCGGCGAGCCGGCGCCGGCCCAAAGGGCGCCATGCGTCTTCCAGTCATGCGGTTGGTCATCCCGGAAGACCGCCCAAGTCTGGTCGTTCGTCAGCTTCACGCCGACCCGGGTGGCGTCGGCGGCTTGGAAATGCGCTTCACCTTGGGCCAGCCGGGTCAGGTCGACGCGGGATTTCGCGCGCACGGCTTGCCGGAACTCCGCGAAGTCTCCGTGCGTCTCCGGCTCGCCCACTTCCAGCGCGAAGCCCCCGGGGCCGTCACCGGTTTCCGCCCGCCAGACCTGGTCCTCCGGGAACGGCCGCTTGCCTCCGCAGACCTTGGCCGTCGCCGCCGCATCGTGACCGACGGGCCGCGCGTTGAGCCAGTGCAACGCCAGCCACGTCCGGGGCAGCCGGATGAACGTCACGCCGCCCGTTTCGGTGATCGCCGCATCCTTCGGGAGGAAGAAGTAGAGGTTGGCGCGCGGGCGCGCGTTAAGCCAGACCAGCGCGCCTTTCCGTTGCCCGAGCCGGTCGCCACCGTTGGTCGCGCTGGCGTGGCTGTGGTTGTAGTCCAGCGAGGTGAAGGGGATCACGGTATCGACCCCGCGGCGCGGGTTCTCCGCCAGCAGCCGGAAGCCGTTGAGGTTCATGCCCGCTTGGTCGAAGTGCCCCTGCGGCAGCGACCCCATCTGCGTGTGATGACCGAACCAGGTCGTCTCGTGATAGGTCGGGGCCGTTTCGCCGCCGGGTTTCGTCCAACCATCGTAGCTCGGCTTGCTGGCCAGCACCTCGACCGGCCGCGGGAAGTCCTTGCGCGCCAAGGCGACCACCGCCGCCGGCGGCCGGTAGGCGCTGGTCGCCAGATGCACGAAGTCGCGGTAGGGCTTGGCGGCGGCTTGTTCCCAGTCGCCGAAGTAGTGCCAGAACTCGCCACTGGCGCCGTCGTGGACCCCGATGTTGCCGTAGTCGCGGATGTTGGGCCCCGCCCAGGCGCCCCGGTAGTATTTCACGGCCGCCGCCGTGCAGGTCCAGTCGAGGTGCGCCTTCGCCAGCAGTTTCACCTCCGGGTCCTGAGCGAAATCGTAAAGCTGCAGGTAAGCCGTCAGCCCATGGCTCAGGTAGTTCGCGCTGTCCCATTCCCCCATACCCGTCTGAAAGAGCGCCGTCACGTAGGCCCGGAGACGCTCCTTGTAAAGCTGCGCCGTCGCGCGGTTGCCGGTTTCCTCCGCCATCAGGTATACGGCGACCTCGCGCATCGCCCGCAGATTGTCCGTCGAGCGGACGTCCACCCAGGAGTTGTGGTATTCTGGCGTCCAGCCTTCGCCGGCTTTGGCGCGTTGGGCGGGCGGTTTCCAGAACGGGTTGGGGCGGCGCAGGGGGTCGATCTCGGTCCAGACCCGGGCCGAGGCGAACATGCGTTGGCGATAGGCGGGTTCGAGGTATTGCCCGAAGAAGAAGTATTTGCGGACCTGCCCGCGGATCGTGAAGGACGGAAACCAGTCGACGCCCATGGTCAGCTGCTTGCTCCAGGCCGCGTCGTCGTCCTGCTGCAGGAATTTCAGGGCCTCCTTGCGTTGACCCTTCAGGAAGCCGATGAAGGCCTGGGGATAACTCGCCTTTTCGTTCTCGAAGAAGGTGCCGCCGTACTTGCCCGGCTGGATGTCGCTGGCCTGGAGGCTGGCGTGGACGCGGTCGCGGAACTTTTCCTCCCAGGCCTCGGGCCAGACGTTGCGCAACGCCGGAGCGACCGGCAAGGGATGGATGCGCAGGCGACCTTGGGCGTCGGTCGTGACCCGCTCGTCGGTGGCCACAGGGGAGGGTTGGGTCGCGCCTTCCGTCGACGCCACCGTGGTGAGCAGGGCGCAGGTCAGCAGCAGGGTGGCTGGGGGCATGCGGAGGCGCAATCTAGGCGAAGAGGATGGGCGGGCAAGGTGTTTTGGCCGCGGGCACGCGAGGGTCGTGGGCTTTTCGCTTGGAGGCGGTGGGCTCCCGCCTTACCCCTTGGGCATGCTGAACGAAGCCAGCCAGCGGGAGTTGACGGACTTTGCCGAGTCCTTGGCCGACCTCGCCCGCGGCGTCCTCTCCGCGGCCCATGCCCGCCTCGACACGGAGATCGAGGTCAAGCCCGACGGCACCCCCGTCACGGTGGCGGACAAGGAGGCCGAGCGGATCATGCGCGCGGCGATCAAGCGCGCCTATCCCGGGCACGGCATCCTCGGCGAGGAGTTCGGGCCGGAGAACACCGACGCCGAGTTCTGCTGGGTGCTGGACCCGATCGACGGCACGAAGTCCTTCCTCTCCCGCGTCCCGCTCTACGTCACGCTCATCGGCCTGCGCCACCGCGGCGCGCCGATCCTCGGGCTCATCGACCAGCCGATCCTGCGCGAACGGATCATCGGCGACAACCACGTCACCCGACTCAACGGACGCGTCGTCCGCGCCGCCGAGGTCCCCTTGTCCGAGGCCGTCGTCGTCTCGACCGATTTCGACAACATCCGCCGCCTGCATAAAGGCGCGCGCTGGCCCCGGCTCGCCGACTCCGTCGCGCACACGCGCACCTGGGGCGACGGCTACGCGCACCTCCTCGTGGCCAGCGGCCGCGCGCACGTGGTGGCCGACCCGGTGATGAACCCGTGGGACCTCATCCCCGTGCTGCCCGTCCTGCGGGGCGCCGGCGCGGTGGTCACGGACTGGCGGGGCGGCGACGCGCTCGCCAGCGGCAACATCATCGCCGCGGCGCCGGGCCTGCACGCGCAGGTGCTGGCCGCCCTGAACGACTAGGCCTTCGGGTCGAGGCGCACCTTCAGCGAACGGCCGTGGGCGTCGAGGCGCTCCATGCCGGCGAACGCGTCGACCACCGCCGCCGCCTTGCGCAGCGAGGCCGCGTCGTAGCGCACCAGGCTCGTCCGGCGGAGGAAGTCGGCCACGCGCAGGCCGCTGAAGAAACGGCCGGTCCCGCCGGTCGGCAGGGTGTGGCTCGGGCCGGCGGTGAAGTCGCCCAGCACCGTCGGGGTCTCGTGGCCGAGCAGCAGGGCGCCGGCCGTGGTGATGCGGGCGGACAAGGCGTTGAGCTTGGCCTTCGCGACCATCAGCTCGAGATGCTCCGGGGCGACGAGGTTGGCGACCTCGGCGGCGTCCTCGAGGCGGTCGACGACGACGGCGCAGACCATGCGGTCCAGGGCGAGGCGGATCTTGTCGCCATGCGTGAGGCGGGTCGCCTGGGCGCGGGCCTCGGCCAGGCAGCGTTCGACGAGCTCCGCGGAGTCGGCGACCAGGTAGAGCTTCTCCTTGCCCGAGCCGTGCTCGGCCTGGGCGCAGAGGTCGGCCGCGACCCACGCCGGCTTCGCGGTGCGGTCGGCGATGATCATCACCTCGCTGGGGCCGGGCAGGAGGTCGACGCCCACGACGCCGAAGAGCTGGCGTTTGGCCTCGGTCACGTAGGCGTTGCCGGGGCCGAAGACCTTGTCGACCGCGCGGATGCTGTCCGTGCCGAACGCGAGGGCCGCGATGGCCTGGACGCCCCCGACGGCGTAGACTTCCTTCACGCCGGCGAGGTGCAGGGCGGCGAGGATGTCCGGGTTCACCTTGCCGTCCGCCTGGGGCGGCGTGCAGGCGCAGAGCTCGGGCACGCCGGCGACCTTGGCGGGCAGCGCGGTCATCAGCGCGGTGGACACGAGCGGCACCTGGCCCCCGGGGATGTAGAGGCCACAGCGGCGGATCGCATGGTAGCGTTCGCCGACGGTCGCGCCGTGCGGGTTCTTCGCCGTCCAGCCCTTCGGCAGGGTCCGGCGGTGGAAATCCTCGATGCACTTCGCCGCCTCGGCGAAGGCCTTGCGCTTGGCCGGGTCGAGGCGGGCGGCGGCCTGCTCGATCTGGGCGAGCGGCACGCGCAGCTGGCGCACGTTCAGCTTGGCGTGGTCGAACTTCGCCGTGTGGTACAGCACGGCGGCGTCGCCCCGCCGCTTGACGTCGGCGACGATCGCGGCCACGGCGGCGCGCACGTCCTCCGCGGCCTCGCCGTTGCCGATGAAGGCGCGCAGCCGGGCGGTGAAATCCTTGTCGCTGGCCCGCAGGACCGGCATCGGCTTAGCGCTGGGGGAAGGCGAAGGCGGCGTCGCTCACCTCGTGGTTCACGACCACCTGGGTGTACTCGACCTGGCTGACCTTCTTGCCGTCCAGGAGAACGGTCTCCTTCTTGGTGAAGGCGACGCCGTCGACCCACTGGACGTCGTCGACGACCTGGCGCTGGAGCTTGCCGCCCGGGCCGGTCATGTCGGAGGCCACGAGGTGGAAGTCCTTGGCGTCGAAGTGGCGGACGATCTTGAAGCCGCTCTTGTAGCTGTACTCGACGCTCTGGACCTTGGCGCCGTTGATCTCGGTCTCGCCCTTGTACTCGGCCTTGCCGTTCGCGGGGGTCGCGTAGAAGCCCAGTTCGTCGGCCGCCATGTCCTTGAGGGTGGCGACGGCCTCGAAGCGCATGACGCCCAGTTCGGAGCGGCCGCCGGTGACGAGTTCGCTGCGCTTGGTCCAGCCTTCGAGGCCGTTGGCGCAGGTGATGGTCTCGAGCGAGTGGTTGGCGTTGTAGGCGAACTCGCGGCGCTTGGCCGGGGCGGCGACCTGGATGATCACGGAGCCGGCGCCCTTGCCTTCGGCGTCGGTGATCTTGGCCTCAAGGTGGAGGCTCTTGACGCGCTCGAGGGCCTTCGGGTCCTTGGCGGCGGCGGCGTGGGCCTTGGCCGTGACTTCGGCGGCGGTCAACGCGCCCGCGGCGGGGGCGTCGGCGGCGAACAGGGAGGAGCTGAGCGCGAGACAGGCGAGGAGGGGGCGGATCGAGGCCATAGGAAGGTCGATGTTGGACGGGGCACCCCCCTTGGCAAGCCTCGGCGAGGCCTTCGAGGTTCGAAAAACGCCCCTAAACGGGCGGTTCCGGGGGTGGTGGACCCCGGTCGGCTCAGCGGCAGGCCTGGAGCAGGCCGGCCACGTCGCAACGGCCTTCGTAGAGGGCCTTGCCGACGATCGCGCCGACCAGGTTCGGGTAGGCCTTGGACAGCTGGGCGAGGCGGGCGACGTCTTCCGTGCCGGCGACCCCGCCGGAGGCGATGACGCCGCAGGGGCAGGCCTTGAGCACGGCCTCGAGGGACTTCCAGTTCGGGCCCGTCAACATGCCGTCGGTGGCGATGTCCGTGTAGATGACGGTCGAGACCCCGAGCTCGCCGGCTTCCTTGGCGAAGTCGGTGGCCTGGAGGGCGGTGACGGCGGTCCAGCCTTTGACGGCGACGAGGCCGTCCTTGGCGTCGATGCCGACGGCGAGGCGCGGGCCGTGGGCCTTGGCCATCTCGCGGAGGAAGGCGGGGTCGGTCGCGGCGCGCGTGCCGATCACGACGCGCGTGGCGCCGGCGGCGTAGGCGGCCTCGGCGGTCGCGCGGTCGCGCATGCCGCCGCCGAACT
>JBEGOO010000140.1:0-2834 GCA_041182045.1 Verrucomicrobiota bacterium | reverse complement strand
TCTCCTTGTCGAGGGCGGCCGCGAGGTCGTCGCCGCTGCCGCGAACAGGTAGCTGTTGGTGGTGCGACCTTCCTTCTTGAGCGTGCCCTCGACCTTCTTGCTGAGGCCGGCGGCCTGCTTGAAGAGGAACGCCTGGGCCTTCGGCAGCTCCGAAGGCTTGTCGAGGCTGATGGTCACGAGCTCGAAGTCGCGCATGTCGAACTGGCGGGAGATCGCGACGAGGTCGGGGAATTCCTGCACGCACGGCGCGCACCAGGTCGCCCAGACGTTGATGAGGCGGTACTTGTTCGTCGGGTTGGCGCGCAGCTTGGCGATATCGGCCGCCTTGATCTCCTCGACGGTCACCGGCGTCTTCGCCCAGGCCTCATGCTTGGCGTCATGCAACGCCTTCTTCTCGCGCCACTTGGTGGAGCAACCCATGGGCTTGGTCAGTTCGACGGCGACGGGCTGGCCGGCGAGGATGGCGTCGACGGCGTTCTGGCAATCCTTGGACTTCACGGTGCTGTCGTCGTAGAAGCGGGAGTCGTCGAAGCGGCCCTGGTAGCGGAGCTTCAGGTTCTTGTCGAAGACGAACACGTGCGGGGTCGCGAGGCAGCCGTAGGCGCGGGCGATGGTCTGCGTGTCGCCGTCGTAGAGGTAGTCGAAGGTCCACTTGTTCTTCTCGGCGTAGGGCTTCATCTCGGCGTACGAGTCGCCGAACTCGCCGTACCCCAGCTCGTCCTTGCTGAGGCCGTCCGGGTGGTTCGGGTTGATCGCGACGAGCTTCACGCCCTTGCCCTTGTATTCTTCGTAGAACTTCTGGAGGCGGCGCTCGATGCTGTGGGAGGTCGGGCAGTGGTTCGAGGTGAAGAGGACGACGAGCGCCTCGCCGCCGGTGTATTCGGCGAGTTTGTGCTTCTTGCCGTCGGTGCCGAGCAGCTCGAAATCCGGGGCGACGTCGCCGCTCTTGAGCGTGCGCATATCCGGGGGATTGCCGTTGACCAGACCGGGGGCGTCGGCCGCGCGGACGCCGACGACGGCGGCCAGGACGGCGAGGAGGGAAAGGAGGCGCTTCATGGGGGGCGGGGGTACAGGGTTAGAGTCCCGATTTCCCAAGGTGTTCCAACCCGAAAATGTTCAGACCGCCCCGAAGTCCCGCCCAAGATCCTCGATCGAGCCGTCCGCGCAATCCACCAACGCCAAACGCCCGGCCCTTACCAGGAAGACGGCCAACTGCCGATGGCGCCGACCGAACTCGACCGCCCCGGGCAGTCCGAGCGGCACGCCCCATCCTGGTTCCTGGTGCCGGCCGTCGGCGGAGCCACCGGTGATGCGGTGCAGGCGATGACCCGCGGCCCGGAGCTCGGACTCCAAGGCGGCATCGGCGGCGAGGTTCCGTTCCGGCGATGTCGCGACCCCGTCGGGGTCATAGGCGGTGATGATCGCGAAGTCCGCCGGCCAATCCGCGGGTAGAGGCGCGCACCGGAAGACGGCCTGCGTGAACTGCGCGCGCTGCGCGGAAGTCATCATCGAGTAGGGCGACCGGGTGACCGAAGTCGCCAGGTCGGACGGGGAACGCGGTCGGGTTACTTCTGCGCGATGAGCTGCAGCTCCTGGATCGCCCAAGGTTGGCCCTTGGTCGCGTCGGTGAGCGTGATCTTCACGAACTTGGTGTCCTTGGCGCCGAAATAAGCCTCGGAGAGCGCGTAGAGGCCATGGCTGGTCCCGAGCGGGAACCATTTCACGCCATCGACGGAGCCCTCGACCTTGAAGTTCTTGGGGAAGGCGCTGGGGCGACCGGAAGCATCCAGACGCACGCCGGCGATCTTCCGGGGGCGGGGAGCTCGACCTGATACCACATGCCCTTCTGCTGGTCGCCCTTGGTTTCCCAGCGGGTCTTGCCGTCGGCGTCGCAACCGTTCTGCGCGGTGTCGGCCTGGTCGCTCGCCGAGACCTTCCATTCCTTGGCGGCCTTGACGATCGGGGGCAGCGAGGCCTGCAGGGTCTCCTGCGTCCAGGGAGCGGTGACGCCCTTCATCTCCTCGCGGACACGCGCGACGTCCTTCGGGAAAATGAGCGCGCCTTTGTTGCCGAAGGAGTTGCGGACATACGACGTGACGGCGGCGATCCACTCGTCGTCGTTCATGGCCATGGGCACCATCTGGGCGTCGTAGGTCTTGCCGGCGATGGGGCCGGACATGCCGGCGAGCAACACGCGGACGATCCCGTCGCGGTGGCCCTTGACGGTGGCGGCGTTGCCGAGCGGCGGCGCGATGGTCAGGCCGGGCTTGGGGCCGTCGACGGCCATGCCCTTGCCATCATAACCATGACAGGCGAAGCAGAGTTCGCGGTAGATGGCCTGACCTTTGACGAGCAGTTTGTTCTCGTCGCCGGTGTATTCACGGCCGCCGACCTGGTCGGTGCCGGTCAGCACCATGGCGCCGAGTTCCTTCACGCCCTTGGAAGCGGAGGCAAGCAGGACCTTCTGCTGGAACTTCGCGTAGTCCGGCCAGGCCTTGACGTCGTTCGAGCCGAGGACCTTGGCGGTCATGATGGTCTGGAGGACGACGTTGGGATCCTGGTCGGAGCCCAGCTTGGCGAAGTCCGCGATCAGCGACTTGTCGCCGGCACGGACGAGGGACTCGCCGGCGCGGAGGCCTTGACGACGCAGGTCAGGATGCTGGTCGGCAAGGAAGGCGCGGACGGTCTTGGCGTCGAGGGCGCCGAGGCCTTCGAGCGTCCAGAGCGCATGGATACGGCCGAGCGGCTCCTTGCCGTTGAGCGCGAGGTCGGTGAGCGCGGGGACGACGGACTGGTCGCCCTTGAGGACGAGGAGTTTCTGCGCCGTGTCGCGC
>JBEGOO010000139.1:0-3621 GCA_041182045.1 Verrucomicrobiota bacterium | reverse complement strand
GAACGATCAACCGGTGGCTGCTGGCCGCGGGTTGCCTCGCCCTCGTCGGCTGTCGCACCGAGGTCGGCGAGGAGGAGAGTTCCTCGTGGTTCAATTTCACCTCCCGTCCTCGCGGCGGCGGTCATGGGGGCATCGGCTCCACCCCGACGCGAACCGAGCCGAGCAAACCTCGACCCGACCTCGTGAGCGAAGCCTGGAACGAACCGGCCGCCCCGACGAAGGCCCCGGAGACGAAGCCCGGCGACTCCTTGCCGACCTCGACCCAACGCCCCCCCGGGCCGAAAAGCGACCTTGGTCAGTCCGGCACATCCCTACCGTTACCCACCGGGACCGACCCGCTCGCACGTCGCGATGGCGCCACCCTCCCCTTGCCGGCCATCCGGGATGGCGCGTCTGACGTCCGCGAGAGACGACCCGGCCCGACGGTGACCATCCCCGATGCGTCGGCGACCTCGGGCCGCGCGGCCGACCCGCGCCGTCTCGACGTGGACGGGGCTCCTCGCGCCGACCGCAAGCCCGGAGGCCTTGAACTCACGCTGCCGGAGGGTCCGGCGGAGTCCCCGCGCGGCCATCGGTCGCTTCCGCTGACGGTCCCGGCGAACGACGATGTTCACCCCTCCCGGAGCGACGGCCTCGACCTTCCCAACTTGCCCGGCCCGACGACGTCCCGAAGGACCGGGTCGTCGCTACGCTTGCCTGGCTTCGACGCACCGAGCGCCGGCGAGCCGCGCGCCGCCAGTCCGCTCGACCGCGCCCTCCCTGGCCCGCAAGGTTCGTCGCGGATCGGCGAGCGGCTTGACCTGCCCGCGTTGCCCGCCGGCGCGACGTCCCCCCGGACGCCCACCCGCCTACCCATCGACTGGGATGGCTTGGCGACGCAACCCGACGGTTCCGCCGGTCAGGCGACTTCCCGTCCCCTTGGCGCCGTCCCGGCGGGCACACCGACCGTGAACGACCCCTTGCCTGGCTTCCGGCTGACGACCTCGGAGCCTGCGCCGCGCGGCGAAGGCGGTCCGTCCTCGCCCATCCCCGGCCTCCGTCCGGAAACCTCCGACCGCATGACGACGACGGGCGCCCGTCCCAGGGTCACGGTCTCCCCCGGACCGGACGCCGGCGAGCGGGGCGCGCCGACGGAACACCGGCTGGACATCGCCTTGGACGCGCTGGACCCGCGGGCAACGGCCACGGTGCGGCCCTTGCCGCCCGTCCCGAACGCCCGTCAGGCCGAGACGCGGATTCCCATGCCCTTCCGGCTCAGCGAATGGATCTCCGACGAGCAGCAACACCGGCTTTGGCGCCAGCAGCACCTGGAGCGCGCCCAACTGGAACCGGTGGAACGTCAGGCCGAGCAGGACCGCTTGCGCGAAGCCTTGTTGAAGTGGCTGATCCGCGACCCCGCGGCGAAGTGATCAGGCCCAAGGGATGCTGAATTGGTTCTGCTTGGACGCGTTGAGCTGCTGGCGCGTCGGGGAATAGTCGAAGGTCCGCATGGTGCCGTCCTTACGCATCTCGATCAGGCGCAGCCAACCGTCGCCGCCGTTGGGCTTCATCTGGAAGTTAACGAGCAACTGCGGCACCGCATGCCCCTTGGCCGTCGAGGTCGTGACGCGCCCGAGGCCGTCGGCGGTGACGTGCCCGTTCAGCGTCAGGATGAAGTTCTCGTGCTTCGAGATCAGCTTGGTCCAGACCTCCTCGCCGTCGTTGATGTCGGGCTGGGCCTTGGCGAAATAGGTATGCGGGTTGTGGTTCTGCTTCTTGCCGAAGCGGACCTGGTCGTAGCGCGTGTCGTCGTGGTAGATGTGCGCGTGGGTGACCAGGATGACCTCGCGGTCGGCATGGGCGGCGACGACCTCGTTGGCCCAGCGGAGCACGTCGTCGCGCGGGCCGAACTCCAGGCAGAGCACGAGGAACTTGCGCCCCATGGCCTCCAGGAAATGCCAGCTGTTCTCGGAACGGTCGGGCTCCTTGTCGTAGGTCCCCTTCCAATGCGGGGCCTTGGAGAGCTCCGCCACCGGCAGGAACCGCGACATCATGGTCGTCCGGTCGGCGCAGCCGCCGCCGGGACCGTAGTCGTGGTTCCCCGGCACGAGGCACATCGGCATCTTCGCGTCGATGAGGACCTGCAGCGCCTGGCGGGCGTTCTCCCACTGCGGCACCGTGTTGCTGTTGGTGATGTCCCCGAGGTGCAGCACACCGGCGATGCGGCGACGCTCGCGCTGGTCGACGATCCAACGCGTCTGCGCGAGGAACGTAGCGGGGTGCTTCTGCGAGTAGAACTGGGTATCCGGCAGCACCGCGAAGGTGAACGACCCCTCCTCCGGCAGCGGCGGTTCGCCGTCGACGAAGACCGCGTCCGCGTAGGGGTTCTTCGGGGCGTTCTCCTCGTTGGCCGCCGGGGCGGCCGCGGCGCGGGCGAAGAACGGGACGAAGCCCAGCGAGAGCGCGCCGGCGCGGAGGAGGAAATCGCGGCGCGAAGGGCCGCCAGGGGTGGGGAGAGCCATGCTTCCCGGATAACCGATTCGCGCCCGCCCGCCAACTGGAAACCCCGGAAAACGAACAGGCGGACCCCGGGGAGCCCGCCTGGCGGCGTCACGCGCGGGCGACGGGTTACTTCAGCTCGGCGATCGCGAGGTTGCGGTACTCGACCTTCATCTTCACGCCGCCATGGACCTGGAGGCCGATCGGGGCGGCCTTGGGGTAGGCGGCGTCGACGTAGTTGGAAACCAGCTCGCCGTTGATCCAGACCGTGTACGTATCGCCCTTGGCCTGGAACCGGATCTTGTTCCATTCGCCGCTCTTCCAGAGCGTGGCGACCTTCGGGGCCCAACCCGCCTCGGGGTAGCCGACCTTGACCGGCTTGCTGTCGGGGATCGTGCAGTAGAAGGCGCCGGTCATGTCTTTCTTGAGGGAACGCGAGACACCGATCTGCATCTGGATGTCCTTCTTGCCGGCGGCGTCCTTGCGGACCATGATCCCGCTGTCGATCTCGCCGGCGAAGCGGCATTCGCACTCGATGACGACATCCTGGTAGGACTTCTCCGTATAAAGCATGTTGCCCTTCTTGTAGTCCTTGAAGGCTTCCTTGTTCTCGCCATGCGGGACGTCGCCCGCATCCTGGCGCTCTCCGAGCGGCTCATTAGCGGGCTCGGCGCCGAAGCCCAGCCGTTACTCGACCGTCTCCGCGGCCTGACCAACCAGCCCGGCGCCCTCGCCGACGCCGCCGCCGGCCACCTCGTGGAGGAGACCTCGGTGCGGCGGGCTTTGCTCGAATGCCTCTCGCCCGAACAACGGTTACGGGCGGTGGGCGAGGAGCTGGCCCGGCTGGACGCGCGCCGCGCGCTCGACGAGCACGGCGACCGCACCGCGGAGCCTGGGATGAACTGAACGGTCAGCGCGGGCGTTCGCCGCGGACGAGTCGCCGCATGACCGGCTCCGGCCACGGCGGTGGACGAGGCAGGTCGGGGTTCGCGGCGGCGGCATCCAACCCCGGAATTGCCGTGGATTTGTCCAACAAGGGTTAGGCCAAAGTCGACGGATTCGGAGCGAGTCCACTGTAATTCTAAGACAGCGAGGGGTGTTTGCTTATTTTTAAGCAAAAATGAAGCCTTTCAAGCTAATGAG
>JBEGOO010000138.1:0-3085 GCA_041182045.1 Verrucomicrobiota bacterium | reverse complement strand
CTCATTAGCTTGAAAGGCTTCATTTTTGCTTAAAAATAAGCAAACACCCCTCGCTGTCTTAGAATTACAGTGGACTCGCTCCGAATCCGTCGACTTTGGCCTAACCCTTGTTGGACAAATCTACGGCCATTCCGGGGTTGGATGCCGCCGCCGTGAACCCCGACCTGCCGCGGCCGCCGCCGGTCAGGCTGCGACTCGTCCGCGGCGAACGCCCGCGCTGAGCGTTCAGTTCATCCCCGGCTCCGCGGTGCGGTCGCCGTGCTCGTCGAGCGCGCGGCGCGCGTCCAGGCGGGCGAGTTCTTCGCCCACCGCCCGCAACCGTTGTTCGGGCGAGAGGCATTCGAGCAAGGCGCGCCGCACCGCGGTCTCCTCCACGAGGTGGCCGGCGGCGGCGTCGGCGAGGGCGCCGGGCTGGTTGGTCAGGCCGCGGAGACGGTCGAGCAATGGCTGGGCTTCGGCACCGAGCCCGCTAATGAGCCGCTCGGAGAGCGCCAGGATGCGGGCGACGTCCCGCATGGTCCCGGCCGCGGGCGCCAGTTCCTCGTCGACCACGGGCGCGATCTCGAGCCGCGGGTAGGGCGTGCGGCGTTGGACCTTGATGACGCGGGCGCGCCGCAGGCCTTCGAGCACGAGGTGCGAGGTGCCGTCGGCCAGCTCCACGTGGCCGACGATGCGCCCGACGCAGGTGAAGGGGCAGGGCGCCTCGGGGTTCTCGGGCGAGAGCCCTTCCTCGTCGAGCTGGGAGAGGGCGAACATCCGGTTGCCCGCGAGGGCGTCCTTGAGCATCTTCCGGTAGCGGGGCTCGAAGATGCGCAGCGGCAGGAGCTGCTGCGGGAGCAGGACGCAGTTGCCGAGGGTCATGACCGGGACGACGACCGTGGGGACCATGCGACCAACGTGGCGGGGTCGGTCGCCGTCGCAAGCGGCCCGCCGTTTTTCCGGCTTACTTCGCCTTCACGGGCACGACCGGGAAGATCGGGCTGGCGTAGTCGGCGAGGTCCTGCGGCTTCGCGGCCGTCGAGCGCTTGAGCGTGCCGAGCCAGGTGGGGTTGTAGGGACCCACGAGGTCGATCTTCAGGTCGGGCGCGATCGCCGCCTCGAGGCCGGTGGTCCAGAAGCAGGCGTTCACCAGCATCCGGCGGAAGCCGTCGTTGGCGAGGTCGCCGGAGGCGCCGTACGTCGAGGCGAAGACGCGGCCCTCCTTGCCGGCGGCCGACTTGTACGTGCGGACCCAGGCGCCGGGCATGGGCTTCTTGGCGGCGTCGACCGGGGAGTCGGGCTTCATGCCGGCGAGCGGCTGGGCCATCGCGAGGATCGTGCTGCCTTCGATCGGGTTGGCGTTGTAGGCGCCGATCTCGGCCCAGACGTCCTTCACGCCGCGCAGGATGGGGTGGGTCGACTGCGCCGGCACCAGGTCGAGGCGGGTGCTCGACTTATGGTTGGGCCCGTAGTGGCCGACCCAGGTCTCGCCGAGGATCTGGCGACCGAAGCCGCCCTTGAAGTCCTCGCCCTTGTAGTCGAAGGAGTATTTGTAGAGCGGGCTGTCCTTGGGGTAGCGGAAGCCGTGCGTCGCCGTGCGCAGGCCGATGACCGCGCCGCCGCGGTTGAGGTAGTCGACGATCGGCTGCATCTGCTCGACCGGGATGGACTGGAAGCGCGTGAAGATCACGAGCAGGTCCGCGTCCTTCAGCGCCTCGGTCCCGGGGATGTTGCTGGGGTTGCCTTGGGCGATGGCGCCGTTCTTGGGGTCGATGCCGAAGAGGACCGTGCAGGTGAAGCCTTGGTGCTTGGCCAGGATGCGCGCGAGCTGCGGTAGGGCCTCCTCGGATTTGTATTCATGGTCGTTGGCGATCAGCACGACCTTCTTTCCCTTGCCCGGGCCTTCGGTGCCGACGTAGGTGAGCGGGGCGTCGGCCGCGCGGGCGACGAGGCTGAGCAGCGAGAGGGCGAGGACGGCGAGGGGTCGCATGGGCTGGATTAAGGAGGGGAAAGCGGGAAGGACGAGTGCGGATTATGGGGTAGAGTGCTGGATCGAGTGCAGAGGGCTGGATCAAGCGCTGAATCGAATGGAGAGTACTCCGTAATCCTCACTTTTTTCTCCCCCTCACTGCCACTGATCCAAAAACAGCTTCTTGGGGTCCGGTTTTTCCGTCTCGGCGAAGTAGACCGCCATGCGCAGGGCCGGCAGGTAGTGGGCGGGTGGCGCCGTCTTGGCGCGGGCCTTGATCTCCGCCAGCAGGCTTTCCGGCGAACGCCCGGCCAACTGGTCGATCCGCGTGTAGCCGGCGTCGAGGAGGTCGCGGGCGACCTCCACCGGGAAGCGGGTGATGCGCATGAACGGGCTGCAGACGGCCGCGCGTCGCCGCTCGGCCGCCCGTTCTCGCGCCGCTTCGTCCACGCTCAGAGGCGGGCGAGGATCGCCGCGCCCATGGCCTTCGTGCCCACGGCCTTGCCGCCGCCGGCGATGTCCGCGGTGCGGATGCCTTCGGCGATGGTCTTCTCGACCGCGAGCTCGATGGCCTTGGCCTCGGCTTCGAGACCGAAGGAATGGCGGAGCATCAGGGCGGCGGAGAGGATCTGGGCGCACGGGTTGGCCTTGTCCTGGCCGGCGATGTCGGGGGCGGTGCCGCCCGAGGGCTCGTAGAGGCCGTAGCCGTAGCCGTGACGGTTGCGGTTCGCGCCGAGGGAGGCGGAGGCCATCATGCCGAGGGAACCGCAGATGACGGCCATCTCGTCGGAGAGGATGTCGCCGAACATGTTCTCGGTGAGGAGGACGTCGAACTGCGCGGGCTTGAGGACGAGCTGCATCGCGGCGTTGTCGATGTACATCACGGCGAGGGTGATGTCCGGCGCGGTCGCCTTGAGGCGGTCGGCGACGACCTTGCGCCAGAGGACGGAGGTCTGGAGGACGTTGGCCTTGTCGACGAGGGTGATGTGCTTGCGGCGGGCGCGCGCGGTGGCGACGGCGACGTCGGTGATGCGTTCGATCTCCGACTTGCGGTAGACCATGGTGTCGATGGCCTCGATGTCGCCGCCGTCGATCTCCTTGGTGGACTTCGGGCCGAAGTAGAGGCCGCCGGTGAGC
>JBEGOO010000137.1:0-2927 GCA_041182045.1 Verrucomicrobiota bacterium | reverse complement strand
GTTCGCGGAGTGGAAGGACTTCGCCCTCGCCGCCGGCGTCAAGCACGTCGAGTCCGGCCCCTTGGTCCGCTCCTCCTACCGCGCCGACGAGCAGGCGGTGAAGTTCAGCCTGATGGAGCGTCGCCAGCGTCCGGCCCGCTGAGCCCGTGGAAGGCCTGCCCCCGATCGATTTCCGCGGCGAGCTCAATGACGAGCAGTTCGCCGCCGTGACCTCGCGCCCGGGCCCCGCGCTCGTGCTGGCCGGCGCCGGCTCAGGCAAGACCCGCACCCTCACCTACCGCGTGGCCTGGCTCCTGCACCAAGGCGCGCGTCCGTGGGATATCCTCCTGCTGACCTTCACCAACAAATCCGCCAAGGAGATGCTGGAACGCGTCGAGGACCTCACCGGCGTGCCGCGCGGGCAGTTCTGGGGCGGCACGTTCCACTCCATCGGGCAGCGCATCCTGCGCCGCAACGCCGTCGCCGCAGGCCGTAACCCCGACTTCACCATCCTCGACCAGAAGGAGTCGGAGCAGCTGTTCTCGGAGGTGGTCAAGGAGACCGACGGGGCCTTCATCAAGGACAAGACGAACCCGAAGGCGGCGGTCATCCTCGACGCCTACTCGCACGCGCGCAACACGCTGCGCCCCGTGGCCGAGGTCATGGCCGAGCGCCTCGACTGGATGAAGGGCGGCCCCGACAAGCTGGTGCGGTTCTGCGAGGGCTACGAGGCGCGCAAGCAGGCCGGCAACCTCTGCGACTTCGACGACCTGCTGGTGCTGTGGCTGAAGGTGCTGGAGACCGACCCGGCCGCGCTCGCGCACTACCGCCAGCGGTTCCAGCACATCCTGGTCGACGAGTTCCAGGACACGAACCGCCTGCAGAGCCGCATCATCGACCTGCTGGGCGACCGCCACCAGATCATGGCGGTGGGCGACGACGCGCAGTGCATCTACACGTGGCGCGGCGCCGACTGGGAGAACATCATGGCGTTCCCGCAGCGTCATCCCGGCACCGAGTTCCACCACATCGACACGAACTACCGCTCGACCCCGGAGATCCTCGCGTTCGCCAACGAGATCCTCCGCCACCGGCCCAAGGTCGACGGTTTCGACCGCCGGCTGGTCGCGGTCCGCCCGAGCGGCCCCGCCCCGACGGTCTTCACGGTGGGCGACACCTCGCAGCAGGCCAAGCTGGTGGGCCGCAAGATCCTCGCGCTGCACCACGAAGGCCACGCCTTGGCGGACATGCACGTGCTCTACCGGGCGCACTACCAGTCGCTGGAACTGCAGATGGAGCTCAACGCGCTCGGCATCCCCTTCGTCATCACGAGCGGCCACAAGTTCTTCGACCTGATCCACGTGAAGGATATCCTGGCCCACCTGCGCTTCGTGCACAACCCCCTCGACCAGGTGGCCCTCTCCCGCCTGCTCTGCCTGCTGCCGAAGGTCGGCCCCGTCGCCGCCAACCGCATCACGCAGGCCGCCCAGGAGATCGAGGTCGCCCAAGGCCGCGGGCTGGTGCGCGCGCTGCGCGACCCCGCGGTGCTCCGCAAGGTGCCCGAGACGGCGAAGGACGACTACAACGACCTGACCATCACGCTCGAGGACATGCTCGAGGGGCTCGAGGCGGCCCAGGCCAAGCCGGCGCCCACGAACCCGGCGGCCGACCTCTTCACCGCGGCTTCGGAGGCGAACAACGTCAAGGTCGCGCGCACGCCGGCCGAGACGACCCGCGTCTGCATCGAGGGTTGGTACGGCACCCACCTCAAGACGCTTTTCCCCGACTGGCGCGACCGCGAGCAGGACCTCGTCGGGCTGATCAGCTTTGCGGCGAAGTTCGACGACCTCGGCGAGCTGGTGACCCAGGTGGCCCTCCTCAACGGCGAATCCTCCGACAAAAAGGCCGAACCGGAGGAGGACATGCTCCGCCTAACGACCATCCACCAGTCCAAGGGCCTCGAGTTCCCGATCGTCTTCCTGCTGGGGGTCGCCGACGGCCTGCTCCCCCTGACCCGGGCGATCGACGACGGCGACGTCGAGGAGGAGCGTCGCCTCTTCTACGTGGCCTGCACCCGCGCGGAGAACATGCTCTTCCTGTTCGCCCCCCGGTTCGCGGTTTCCGGCGAGGGCTACCGTCCCTTGGATCCCTGCCGTTTCATCGAGGAAATGAGCCAAGATTGCTACGAATTGGCGGATTATGCCCACCGTCGGCTCTAGGCCGATTATGACGGGGAAACGGGGGTAGTTGCTTGCCTTTGGCAAGGGTGGGCCTTTATGACTCAAACCAATCTTTATACGCCATCGCCATGCCTAAGGTACTCGTCGCCGACAAGATCTCGCCCACCGGGGTCGCCCTACTCAAGTCCCAGCCGGGTTATGAGGTCATCGAAGCCTACGGTTCTTCCCCCGAGAAGATCCTGACGCTCGTCGGCGACGTACACGCCATCCTGGTCCGCTCCGAGACCCAGATCACCAAGGAGGTCCTGGCCGCCGCCCACCGCCTCGTCTGCGTCGGCCGCGCCGGCGTGGGCGTGGACAACATCGACGTCGACGCCGCCACCGAGCGCGGCGTGATCGTGATGAACACCCCCTCGGGCAACACCATCGCGACCGCCGAGCTGACCTTCACCCACCTGCTCTCCCTCGCCCGCCCCGTGCCCGAGGCCGTCCAGTCGATGCGCGAAGGCAAGTGGGACCGCAAGACCCTCTCCGGCACCGAACTGTTCGGCAAGACCCTCGGCGTGCTCGGCCTCGGCCGCATCGGCGCCGAGGTCGCCAAGCGTGCCCTCGCCTTCGGCATGAAGGTCGCCGCCTACGACCCCTACCTCACCGAGGCCCGCGCCAAGTCGCTCGGCGTCGTCATGGCCACCCTCGACGAGGTCTTCGTGACCGCCGACTACATCACCGTGCACATGCCCCTCACCGAGCAGACCGAGGGCATGGTCA
>JBEGOO010000136.1:0-3783 GCA_041182045.1 Verrucomicrobiota bacterium | reverse complement strand
CCGGTCGCGTCGGCGAAGTCCTCGTCGACCACCTTGCAGACGGCGTCGAAGTCCTTGGCCTCGATGGCGGCCTTGATCTTGGCGGAACCGGCGGCGCGCTTGGCGCTGGCCTCCGCGGCCTTCTTGGCCTCGGCCCCAAGGGCGGCGCGGCCTTCGGCGGTGTTCTTGAAGGCGGCGAGCTTCTCGAGATAGGCCTTCGGACCGGTGCCGGGACCATAACCGCTTTGACGACCGTAGGCTTCGCCGGTCTTGGCGTCGAGGAGGAGCACGGTCGGGAAACCGCTCACGCCGAACTTGGCCTGGGCGGCCTTGTTCTTCGCCTTCTCCTCGGCCGACTGCGGCTTCTTGTTCGGGAAGTCGAGCTCCACGAGGACGTAGTTCTTGGCGAAGGCCTCGAACTCCGGCTTATCGAAGACCTCGGCATGCAGCTTGATGCAATAGCCGCACCAGTCGCTGCCGGTGAAGTCGACCAGGATCGGCTTGTTCTCCTTGACGGCCACCTTCTTGGCTTCGTCGAGGTCGGTCAGCCAGGTGGGGGCGGCGACGGCGGGGAGGATGGCCAGCAGCGCGAAGGCGAGCGTGGCGAGGGTCGTGGATTTGCGCATGGTCGGGGTTTGCAGGGGATTACTTCGAGGTGGTCTTCTTGCGCTCGGCGTCCTGGTCGCGGACCTTGACGACGCGCTCGCGGAGCTCGGCGATCTCGGCGAGGACCTCCTTGCTCTTGGTGAGGGTCGCGACCTCGTCGACGACCTTGAGGACGGCGTCGTGGTCGCCGGGCTTGCATTCGGCGGTGATGCCGACGCGGACATTGAGCGTCATGCGGACGAGCAGGTCGCCCTCGAGGCCCTTTTCCTTGAAGTACTTGTTCATCGCGGCCTCGGCGCCCGCGAGATCCTTCTTCGAGAGGGTCGGCTCGAGCACCGGGCCGAGCTGCTCCTCGATCTCATGCTCCAGCGCCTCGGCCTTCATCTTGGCCGCGAGCACCTTCTTGCCCTCCGGCGTGTTCTGCTTGGCGAGGGCGCCGAGATGCGCGAGGTACTTCTTGGCCCCGCCCTCCTGGTAGCCGGTCTGCGCGTAGACCTCGCCCTGGGCGTCCAGCAGCAGGATGGTCGGGAAACCCGAGATGGCGTACTGCTTCGAAAGGGCCTCGTTCTTCGCCTTCACCTCGGGGGACTGCTTCTTGGCGCGGGGGAAATCGATCTCGACGAGGACGAACTTCTTGGAGGCGTCGGCGAACTCCGGCTGGTCGAAGACCTCCTTCTTCAGGCGGATGCACCAGCCGCACCAGTCGCTACCGGTGAAGTCGACCAGGATGTCCTTCTTCTCGGCGGCCGCCTGCTTCTTGGCGGCGTCGAGGTCGGTAAGCCAGGTATCCGCGGCGAAGAGCGACGGCAGCGTGGCGAGGAGAGCCAGGGCCGACAGGCCGAGGCGGGCGAGGTTGCGGGGCATCCGCCGATAACCCTCGATAACGCCGGGGTTGGCAAACCACAAAACCAACCCTGCGTTGCCAAACCCCGGGAAGCCCCCATACCTGCGTCCCATGGCGGCAACCCGCATCCTGCTGGTGGACAATGGCTCCCTGCAACCGGCGGCCACCCTAGCCCTCCGTCGGCTATCGGCGGAAGTCGCTCAATTGCTGGACCAACCCGTGCACCCCGTTTCGGTCCTGCACTCGCATAAGATCGACCCGGCCCTGCTGGAAGGCCGCCCCGCCGTCATCTTCGAGCAGGCCGTCCGACAAGCCAAAGCCGACGACGTCGCCGAGCTCATCGTGCTGCCGCTCTTCATCGGGCCCAGCCTCGCGCTCACCGAATACCTGCCGAAGGTCTTCGCCGAGGCCCAGGCCGGCGTGATGAAACTGAGCATCCGCGAGCCGCTCTTCGGCGACGATGGCGCCGAACTAACCGTCATGCTGGCCGACAACCTGCGTGAGACCGGCTGGACCAAGGGCAGCGGCACCGTGCTGCTCTGCGACCACGGCTCTCCGATCCCGGAAGTCACCGCCTGCCGTAACGCCCTCGCCGCTTCGCTGCGCCAAGAACTCGGCCTCAAGCCGGAAGAACTCATCGCCTGCTCGATGGAACGACGCGAAGGCGCGGAGTATGACTTCAACGAACCCCTGCTCGCGGACGCCCTGCAAAAGACCAAGGGCGAGGCGGTCATCCTGATGCTCTTCCTCCTGCCGGGCCGTCACGCCGGCCCCG
The DNA here is from genome assembly GCA_041182045.1 of Verrucomicrobiota bacterium. Lineage (GTDB taxonomy): Bacteria > Verrucomicrobiota > Verrucomicrobiia > Opitutales > UBA953 > UBA953. The sequence goes on along the minus strand of JBEGOO010000136.1, from coordinate 1,579 downwards.
AAGGCGACGTGGCGACGATCGCCAAAGAACACGCCCCCGACGGCCTGCGCTGGAAACTCAGCCCGCTGCTCGGCACGCATCCCTCCCTGCCGTCGCTGCTGACGATGCGTCACGACGTGCCAAGCTCGAATCTTAAGCGAGCCAAGAAGATCGTCATCGGCGCGATCATGCTGTCGCTCCTCTGGCCCGCCGCCATGAGCCTGTGCCTACCCAAAGGCACGCTCAACCTCCCGGAAAGACTCCTCCTCTGGCTAGGCGGAGTCGCCGCCATCCTGGGTGTCGTCTACATTTACTTCCGGGCGAAGATCCGGAAGCAGTCCTGAACTCAGGCGAACGCCGCGAGGCGGCCCATCAGGCCGGCATGGCGAGGCGGCGCGACGACGGCGCCGACGACCGCGATGAGCGGGGTGGGCAAGGTGTTCACATCGACCTTGCCGGAAGCCAGGTCGGTCAGCGTGGTGAGCACGTCGGACGTGCCCTCCTGCGAGACCTTCGACAGCAAGCGGATCGGCAGGTCGGCCGCGGCGCCGGCGGCGATGAGTTTGACGGCGACGGACGGCAGCGCTTTCGCGCCCATGTAAAGACAGAGCGTGGCGCCGGTCTCGACGTGCGCCTGCCAGTTCTGATCGGTGCCATCGGCGCAGTGGCCGGTGAGGAACGTGACGGACGCGGCCTTGCCGCGATGCGTCAGCGGAAACGCGGCGTCAGCTCCGGCCGCGGTCGCGGCGGTGACGCCCGGCACGACCTCGAAAGGAACGCCATGGGCGGCGAGATGATCCATCTCCTCGCCGAGACGACCGAAGACGCCCGGGTCCCCGCCCTTGAGGCGGACGATCAAGCCACCCTGCCGCGCCTCGCGCACCAGGACCGCGTTGATCTCGTCCTGCGTCATCGAATGCACCCCGCAACGCTTGCCGACCGGCACGATCTTGGTCGTCGCCGGAATCTCCTCCAGCAGGGCGTCCCCCGGGAGGGCGTCATGGATGACGACATCCGCCTGCTTGAGCAGACGCAGGCCCCTCACGGTGATCAGGTCCGGGGCTCCGGGTCCTGCACCGACGAAGGCCACCCGGCCGATGTCGCAATTTACCATTTATTTAAACTTGACCGTATTTATGTAATCATCAGTCATCTTATCAAGTTAAAAACACCATGGATAAACCCTCCGAAAAGCCGCTCACCAAGAACGAGGTCATGAAGGCCGAGAAGCCCGACCTCTCCGGCACGATCCGCGAGACCCTGGCCAACCCGGCGGCCGACCGCTTCAGCGGCGACGACGAGCAGTTCATCAAGTTCCACGGCATCTACCAGCAGGACGACCGCGACAAGCGTAAGGTCGCCAAGGAATATTCGGTGATGGTGCGCACCCGCCAGACGGGTGGCATCGTCCCGGCCGCGCAGTACCTCGTGTACGACGAGCTCTCCGGGCGCTTCGCCAACGGCACCCTCCGCATCACTTCGCGCCAGACCTTCCAGTTCCACGGCGTCGCCCAGCAAGGCGTCGGCTCCCTCATCAAGTCGATCAACGAGGCCCTCTCCTCCACCCTCGCCACCTGCGGCGACGTCAACCGCAACGTCA
>JBEGOO010000135.1:0-6517 GCA_041182045.1 Verrucomicrobiota bacterium | reverse complement strand
GCTGACCGGGACCAACACCTACTCCGGCGGCACGACCCTGCAAGCCGGCGCCCTCCGCGCCGGCAACAATGCGGCTTTCGGCAGCGGTACGATCACCCTGAACGCCGGTGTGCTGAGCTCCGATGGCACGACGGCCCGCACGCTGGCCAACGCCATCGTTGTCGGCGGCAATATCACCCTCGGCGACGCCACCAAGACCGGCGCGCTCACGCTCTCCGGCGCCGTCGACCTTGGTGCCGGGGCCACTTTGACCACCGCGTCCAATGTGACGTTGGGCGGTGCCGTGACCTCCACGGGAGCCTTGATCAAGGATGGAGGCGCCACGCTCAAGCTGGCCACGACCTCCGTCGTCAACGCCACCGTTGTCGTCTCCGACGGTCTGCTCACCAACAACGGCGCGATCAACGGCGTGGTCTCCGTCACGGCCAACGGCACGCTGGGTGGTTCCGGTACGATCAGCGGCGCCGTGACCATCAACGGCACCCTCGCCCCGGGCAACTCGCCCGGTCTCCAGACCCAGGTCGCCGGCGACACGACCCAGGCCACGGGCTCGCATTTCGTGGCCCAGCTGGGCGGCACCACTCCGGGCAACGGCGATGGTTTCCACGACCAGTATTACGTGCAGGCCGGCCGCTTCATCCTCGATCCGGCCGTGACGCTCGACGTGCGCTCCTGGGTGCAGGCCGACGGCCTCACGACCTTCGTGCCGGCGCGCCGCGACATCTTCGCGGTCATCCGCGCGAGCAACGGCATCGTCGGCCAGTTCTCCGACCTCACCAACGCGGACTACGCACAGTGGGTCATCTACGAGAACAACACCAATCCGGCCGACCAGTACGGTTACCTCTACGGCACCGGCCTGAACGGCGACCAGACCTTCGCCGCCTACGGCAGCACCCCGGCGCGCGCCGCGATCGGCGCCAGCCTCTGGGCCGCCGCGATCACGCCGTCGGCTTCCTCCACGCAAGCCCACCCCGGCGCCTTCCTGGACGGCAGCACGACGCTCGGGCAGGTCGCCATCGGCCTGCTGACGGCGGTCGACGCGGACGCCTACCTCGCCGCGCTCTCGCCCGAGGCCTACCTCGCGGTCGGCGATTACGCCCTGACCGTCTCGCGCTCCTTGACCGACGCGGCCTTCGCGCAGTCGTCGCTCATCAAGACCGGCGCCTGGACCGTCGGCGCTGGTTACAACCGCGCGCAGCATGGCTACGTCGGCGTCGGTTCCCCGGGCTACCAGCTCTCGGGCGACACCGGGCTCGTGACCGTCGCCTATGACTTCGGCCCGCACTGCTCCGTCGGCTTCTTCTACGGCCAGAACCACGGCAAGACCGTCGCCGCCAACGCCCACGTCGATTACCGCGGCGGCATCTTCGGCCTCACCTCCGTCGGCCGGATCCCCGGCGCCTATCCCGTGACCCTGAAGGGCGCCGTCGTCGCCTCCGAGCTCCGGTTCGACGCCACCCGCGTCGGCCCGACGGACGCCGGGTCGGCGGTCTCCCATCACCCGCTGCGTTCGCTCGGCGGCCAGTTCACGGCCGCGGTCGAGCTGCACAAGGATGGCCGCCTGACGGTCAGCCCCACGCTCGGCTTCGTGCAGGGTCGCTCCACCACCGCCGCCTTCGCGGAGGCCGGCGCGGGCGCCAACCTCTCGGTCGACGCGATGGCCCAGGATTCCTCCCGCCTGGTCGCCGGTCTCGGCCTCACCTACCTGGCGAGCACCGACCTGGTCTTCGACCTGTCCGCCGCCTACGAGCACGAGTTCGCGTCCGATGCGGGCGTCGTCTCGGCGTCCTTCCTCGACGCCGCCCAGACCGTCCCGATGACGATGGACCGCGCGATCGCCGACCGCGACTCGACGACCTTCGGGCTCGGCGCCTCCTGGAAGCTCGACAACAGCACCACCGTCCGCCTCGGCGCGGAGGTGCGCGGCAACCGCGAGCTGACCAAGGACTACCGCTACAACGCCTCCGTCAACGTGCGGTTCTAACCGCCCGTGGCGGCGGCCTCGCCGTCGCCGAACTTCAGGCGCAGCTTGCGGCCCGGGGTCACGCCTTCGCGGGTGCTGATCACCGCGCCGTCGGCGTCGCGCACGATGCTGTAGCCGCGGGCGAGGACGGAGTCGAAGCCCGCCGAGGTTAGGCGCTTGCCGAGCTGGTTGAGTTTCTCCCGCGCGACGCCCAACCGGGCCTTGGGGGAAAGCCGGTGCAGTTCGCCGCCGAGTTCCGACAGGCGGTGCTTGCGATCCGCGACGAGTTCCTCGGCGGCGCCGTCGAGCCGTTCGCGCAGGAGGTCGAGGTCCTGGTAGAGCGACTGCAGCCGCGCCTTGGGCGAATGACGGGCGAGCTCGGCGCCGAGCAGGCGGAGGCGGTCGCGCAGCTTCGTCTGGCCGGAGGCGATCAGCTCGGCCGCGGCCGTCGGCGTCTCCGCGCGGCGGTCCGCCGCGAAGTCGCACAAGGTGAAGTCGGTCTGGTGGCCGACGGCGGAGATGACCGGGGTGCGGCTCGCGCGCACGGCGCGGACCAGCGCCTCGTCGTTGAAGCCCCAGAGGTCCTCCATCGAGCCGCCGCCGCGCCCGACCACGATCAGGTCGATGCCCGGGATGGCGTTGGCTTGTTTGAGGCCGTTGATCACCGACCCCGGGCAGGTCTCGCCCTGCACGCGCGCGGGCACCAGCCAGGCCGTGCCGCTCCAGCCGCGGGTCTTGAGCACCTCGGTGAAGTCATGCCAGACCGCGCCGATCTCCGACGTCACGAACGCGACGACCTTGGGGAACTCGGGCAGGGGGCGCTTGAGGGACTCGTCGAAGAGACCTTCGGCCTTCAGCTTGTCGCGGAGCTCCTTGAACTTCTGGAAGAGGTCGCCTTCGCCGGCCGGTTTGATCGCGTCGACGATCAGGGACATCTTGCCGGACTTGCCGTAGAAATCCGCCTTGGCCTTGGCCACGACCTTCTGGCCCTCGCGCAACGGCTCCTTGAGCCAGCGGGCCTGGAAGGAATACAGCACGCAGTCCACCTTGGCGTCGGCATCCTTGAGCGCGAAGTAATGGTGGCCGGAAGGGTAGGTCTTGTAGCCCGAGATCTCGCCCGTCACCTCGAGCGTCCCCATCCCGTTGAGATGACCTTTGAGGACATCCGCGAGCTCGCTGATGGTGAGAGGGGCCGAGGCCATGCGGGCAGGTTCGGGGATTTCGGGGGGGAGGGCAAGAGGGGGATGTGGATAGCTGGCAGGCTGGCGAGGGGGCACGTGGACAAGGGAAGATGCAGAGATGCCAAAGGGTTGGGGCTAGGGATTGGGCTGGGGCCGGGTGGATGCAAAAGGGGCAGGGACAGGGGCCGTGGAAGGGTGAGACGCCCCAGACTTGAGCGCGGAACGCGCAAAAAGAGGCCACCGGTCCGCTCGATTCAGCACTCTGTACTCTGCACTCGGTCTCGGTCCGCCTGTCCCTATTGCTCTTGTCGACTCAAGGTAGGGCTGACCGTCCTCGGTCGGCCGCCGGCATGGGGTCTGGCTTCATCTCGCGTAGCGATGATGTGCCTGACCTCGTGCCGATCCACGGCCGCGGACCAGCAGGGACGCTGGTCCCTACCTGCGCGAACGTTGTTTGCGAGCGGTCGGGGGATAGCGGTTAGCGGATGGGAGGGCTAGGGACAGCTGGATGTAGGTGGATGCAAAAGGGACAGGTTCAGGGACAGGATTTTGAAACGGCATTCCTCCGGCTTGATTGTTTTCCTGCCCCTTCCCCTGCTCCTGACCCTGTCCCTATTGTTCTTGTCGCCACGGTGCTGCCCCTCCCTGCGCGGGTACGCCCCTTGCCCGCTTGCCAGCGTGTCCCCTAGCCATCTCAATCCCTCCATGAAAATCGCGTTCGTCGGCACGGGAGTGATGGGTAAGAGCATGGTGGTCAATCTGCTGAAGGCGGGGCATCAAGTGACCGTCTACACGCGCACGAGGGCGAAGGCCGAGGACTTGTTCGCGCTGGGGGCGACGTGGGCGGACTCGCCGGCCGCGGCCGTGCGCGGGGCCGACGCCGCGATCTCGATGGTGGGCTACCCGAACGATGTCGCGGAGGTCTGGCAGGGCTTCCTGTCCGCCGCGCGTCCGGGTTGCCTGATCATCGACATGACGACCTCGAGCCCGGCCTTGGCCCGTCAGCTGGCGGCCGCGGCGACGGCCAAGGGTTGCCTGCCGCTGGACGCCCCGGTGTCCGGGGGCGACCGCGGCGCGCGCGAAGGTACGATGACCATCATGGTCGGCGGCGAGGCCGCGACGTTCGAGCAGGCCCGCCCGCTCTTCGAGGCGATGGGCAAGACGATCTCCCTGCAGGGTGGCCCCGGCGCCGGGCAGCTCTGCAAGCTCGCCAACCAGATCGCGATCGCCTCGGGCATGGTGGCGATGGCGGAGGCCCTGGCTTTCGCGCGCGCCAACCAACTCGACCTCGAGGCCGTGCTGAAGGCCCTGTCCGGCGGCGGCGCCTCGAGTTGGGCCTTGCTGAACCTCGCCCCGCGCGTGCTCAAGGGCGATTTCGCCCCGGGCTTTTACGTGAAGCATTTCGTGAAGGACATCGGCCTATCCCTGGAGGTCTGCCGCGAGCTGAAGCTCACGCTCCCCGGCCTCGAGCTCGCCGCGAAGCTCTATGCCGACGTCCAAGCCGCCGGTGATGGTGACTGCGGCACGCAGGCCTTGGCGCGGCTTTATTTCTCGAGGTAGGGGCAGCACCGCGTGCTGCCCTAGGTTGAGGCGGTTAGCGGATAGCGGTTGGGGGATGCAATAGGAACAGGCGGATACAGTAGGGGAAGGGACAGGGTCAGGTGGATACAGTAGGGACAGGGACAGGGGCAGGGTCAGGGGAGGGTGGATGTAAAAAGGGACAGGATTTTGAACTCCATGTTTTTGCCTAATCCTTCCCCTGACCCGGTCCCTGTCACTGACCCTATTGCTTTTGTTGCCTCGGTCGGCCGCGGACCAGCAGGGACGCTGGTCCCTACCTGCGCGAATGGTATTCGCGAGCGGTTGGGGGTTAGCGGTTGGCGGTTTGGCCGAAGAGGCAACAGGTACACTCGATTCAGCACTCGATCCAGCACTCTGTACTCTGCACTCGGTCTCTCGGGAAGGGGCTGACCGTCCTCGGTCGGCCGCGGACCAGCAGGGACGCCGGTCCCCGCCAGCCGACCATTCGGCGTCTTCAGCGCGCCGGCACCGCCCGCAGCTGGACGGAGTCGATGACGGTCGGGCCGAGGATGACGTTGGTCACGATGACGAGGACCTGGCCGGGCGCGCAGTAGCCTTCGTCGCGCAAGCGGATGAGCGCGAGGGTGATGTTGTCCTCGGCCTTCGGCTCGAACTTCATCTGGAACGACTCGACGCCCCAGAGCAGGCTCATCTTCCGGTGCACGGGCTCCTCCTCCATGAATGCGTAGATCGGGCAGCCGACGGCGCGGAGCGAGGAGAGGGTGCGCGGCACGTCGCCGTTGCGGGTGAAGGCGATGATGCCGGTGTTGCCGAGGTCCTGGGCGAGGCCGGCGGCGGCGCGGAGCAGCTTGATCTTCGGGGTCTCGTTCGGCTGCTCGGGCGAGAGCACGCGCGGCAGCTCTTGCTCGGTGGTCTTCGCGATGCGCGCCATCACCTCGACGCAGCGGATCGGGTGCTTGCCCGTGGTGGTCTCGCCGGAGAGCATGACCGAGTCGGCCATCTCGAGCACCGCGTTGGAGACGTCGGTGACCTCCGCGCGGGTCGGGACCGGCGCGTGGATCATCGATTCGAGCATGTGGGTGGCCACGATCACCGGCTTGCGGCCGGCGATGGCCATGGCGACCGCGCGGCGCTGGATGAGCGGCAGGGTTTCGTAAGGGATCTCGATGCCGAGGTCCCCGCGGGCGACCATCAGCGCGTCGGTGGCCTCGAGGATCGAGCCCAGGTGCTCGATGGCGGACTGGTCCTCGATCTTCGAGATGATGTGGGCCTTGGCATCGTGCTGCGCGAGCAGGGCCCGCAGCGCGTGGACGTCGGCCGCCTCGCGCACGAACGAGAGCGCGTAGAAGTCCACGCCCACCTCGCAGCCGACGGCGACGTCGGCGCGGTCCTTGTCGGTGAGGGCGGGGAGATCGACCTTCACGCCGGGGAGGTTGATGTGGCGGCGGCTGCCCAAGGGGCCGGGTTGCTCGACCTTGCAGCGGAGGCGGTCCGGGCGCTGCTCGAGCACGCGGAGCTGGATGAGGCCGTTGTCGACCAGGACCACGCCCCCGACCGGCACGGCCGTGATCATCTTCGGGTAATTGGTCGGGATGACGAGGGTGTCGCCGTCGGCGGGCGCCGCCTCGGAGCCGGTGACGTCGACGACCTGGCCGACGCCAAGCTGGGCGGCTTCCTGGCGGGCGCCGGTGCGGATCTCGGGGCCCTTGATGTCCATCATCACAGCGAGCTCCTTCCGCAGCCGGCGGCTGACGAGGCGGACGCGGGCGACCGTCTGGCGGACCCAGGCGTGGTCGGCGTGGGCCATGTTCAGGCGGACCACGTTGGC
>JBEGOO010000134.1:0-12531 GCA_041182045.1 Verrucomicrobiota bacterium | reverse complement strand
TTCGGCCGACTCGGGCTTGATGGACTTCTCCTGCAGGGCCTTGGAGATGGAGTCGAAGGCCGAGATCGGGGAAAGCACCTCGAAGTGGTCGCCGTTGTTCACGACGTCTTCGGCGCCCGCTTCGAGGACGATCTCCATGAGCGCGTCTTCGCCGATCTGCGAGGCGCCGATGAGGAACTGGCCTTTCTTCTGGAAGCTGTGCGAGACGGCGCCCGTCTGGGCCATGTTGCCGCCGTTGTCATTGAAAGCCTGACGGACTTCCGCCGCCGCGCGGTTCTTGTTGTCCGTGGTCACCTCCACGATCAGGCCGACGCCGCCCGGGGCGTAGCCTTCGTAGACGATCTCCTCGTACACGACGCCGGGGATCTCCCCGGTGCCCTTCTGGACGGCGCGCTTGATGTTGTCCGTCGGCATGTTCGCCGCGCGGGCCTTGTCCATCAGGGTGCGCAGGCGCGCGTTGGACTCGGGGTTGCCGCCGCCGGCGCGCGCCGCGACGGTGATCTCCTTGGCGAGCACGGAGAAGATCTTGCCGCGCTTCGCGTCGATGACGGCCTTGTGCCGCTTGGTCGTGTGCCACTTGCTATGACCGGACATGGTGGGATGGGGTGGAAAATCAGCCCTTGGCCTTCTTCGGCGGGATCACCTCGACCGCGGGTTCATCCTTGGTAAGGGCGGCCTGCAGGATGGTCAACAGGTTCTGGACCGTCATGTAGAGGGTCAGGGCCGCGGGCATGGTGTAGCAGATGAGCGGGAACATCAGCGTCATCACCAGGAAGATGGTCTTCTGGGAGCTGTCGGCCGAGGGGTTCGGGGTCATCTTCATCGAGATCCACATGGTGATGCCCATGAGGATCGGGAGCAGGTTGAGCGGGATGCCGCCGACGACGAGCAGGGTGTCGGGGGCCGAGAGGTCGTGCACCCAGAGGAAGGAGTGCAGGCGCAGCTCGACGGTCGTCTGGAACGCCGTGTACATGCCGAAGAAGATCGGCATCTGGATGAGGATGGGCAGGCAGCCGGCGAGCGGGTTGATGCCGTGGTCCTTGTAGAGCTTCATGAGCTCCTTCTGCTTCTTCTCCGGGTTGTCCTTGTACTTGTCGTTGATCTCCTGGAGCGGCTTGGCGAACTTGGCCATCTTCTTGGCCTGACGCTGCTGCGCCGCGGTCAGGGGCCACGTGACGAGCTTGATGAGGACGGTCAGGAGGACGATGGCCCACCCCCAGGACCAGGCGCCGGTCCAGCCGAGCAGCGCGTGCACGCCGCCGAGGCAGGCGAGGAGGAGCTTGCAGATGGGGCTGAACGGGATGAAGCCGAGCAGCTTGGAGAACTGCAGGACATACACCTGGTTGTCGGGCAGGGCCGAGACGCGGGCGTACTCCTTGGGGCCGACGAAGAAGTCGCCGGTCAGCTCGGTCGAGAGGTCGGGCTTGATCGCGGTGCCCCAGGCGGCGGTGCCGTCGAGACCCCGCACACCCTCGGCGAACTCGACGGGGCGGATGGTCAACTGCGAGCGGGCGCCCAGGCGGGAGTCACCCAGCGGGTGGATGATCGAGGCGAAGAACTGGTTGCCCGAGGCCACCCAGAAGTAGGGCTTGCCGGAAGCCAGCTCAAGGGTCGGCACGGCGCGGTGGGCGCCCAACCCGAGGAAGCCGTTGGAATCGGCGAAAGGGTCGATGCCCGTGCGCACGGTGTCCTCGCCATCGTGCGTCAGCACGGAGAGGAACTGGTTGGCCTTGTCGCCCACCGTGGGGTGCCAGCTGCCGAGGGTCTGCGCGAAAGCCGGGGCGGCGACGCCCGCGGCGGTCGGGATGATCCGGGTGGTGAAGCGGATGGAGTAAGGCTCGTCCGTGACCCCGAGGGCGAAGCTGCGCTCGACCTTGGTGCCGTCGGCGAGAGCCCCGGCCAGCGTCAGCGTCTTGTCGGTCTTCGCGACGACCTTGAACTCGCCGAGGACCTGCTCCCAGGCGCGGGTGGCGCGGTTCTCGACGATCAGCGTGAGGGCCGCGTCCGGGTTGCCCTGGTTGAAGATGACCTTAGCCTGGCGGTCGGTGTCGGCGAACTCCTTGAGCATCTCGACGCGCTCGATGGCGCCGCCGCGGGTGGTGAAGGTGACGCGGATGAACTCGTTCTCGAGGGTGACGAACTGGGCCTTCTCACGGGCGAGCGCGGTGGTCGCCGGGGCGACGGCGGGGGTGCCGGGCTTGACGGCGGAGGTCGGGGTCGAAGGGGCGGCGACCGTCGCCGTGACGACCGTCGGGGTGGCCGGGGCCGGGGCGGGCTGGCGGGCGGAGCCAAAAAGGTAGAAGGCGAAAGCGCCGCCGAAACAGGCGAGGGCGAGGAAAAGGTTCTTACGGTCCATGGAAATCGGTGGTTGGGCGTAGGGAAGGTCCCGCCGGGGTGCAAGGCACAAGGCGTCCAGCAACCTGAATCAGGCCTGATACCGGCCAAACCACCCCACCCGACGGCCTAAGCTCAAGAACCCGGCTTTGTCGCGGGCAGCACCGCCAGCTCGGGGGGCAGACGGTCCGCCGGGTAGGTCGGGAAAGTCAGCTCCAGCAGGGAGACGAAGGGGACCGCGAACTTGGTCTGGCCGCCCGAGCGATCGACCAGGGTCGCGACGGCCACGGCTTGGGCGCCCTGAGCCTGGATGATGTCCAAGCACTCCTGGACGCGACCACCCCGGGTGACGACATCCTCGGCGACGAGCACGCGCTCGCCCGGACGGAAAGTGAAATTGCGGCGAAGGACGAGCTTGTCGTTCTCCTTCTCGACGAAGATGAAGCGCACCCCGAGCTGGCGGGCGACCTCCTGGCCCACGACCAGGCCGCCCATCGCGGGGGCGAGCACGGTATCACAGGGGTGCGCGGCCAGCTTGGGCTTCAGGAGCTCGATCAGGCGGGTGACTTTGTCCATGTACTGGCAGACCTGGGCGCACTGGAAGAAATGACCGCTGTGCAGGCCGGAACGCAGGACGAAATGGCCGGTCAGGAGGGCCTTGGAGTCGCGGAAAATCTGGAGGACTTCTTCTTGGGTCGAGCTCATGGTCGAGGCGGGATGAAGGTGAAATTCGCGCCGAGGGCGAGGCGATAGGCGCGGGGCGCGGGTTTTCCGCAACTAAGGGTAGACCCCGCCCGGCCCGCGCTTATGAAGGAACCCGATGACCGACACGCCCCCGGCCGACCTCCCCGCCGAAGCCGCCCGCCACCGCCGGACGCTCCGCTGGCTGACCGCGGTGCTGGTCGCCCTGCCGCTGGGCTGGCTCGGCTGGACCCTCACCGCGGAACGGGACACCGCTCCGGCCAGCCCGCTCGCGGGGATGGTCTGGATCCCTGGGGGCGAGTTCACGATGGGCAGCGACCAAGCCGACGACCAGCACAAGGAGGAACGCCCCGGGCATCGCATCAAGGTCGGGGCCTTCTGGATGGATGCGACGGAGGTCACCAACGCCCAGTTCGCCCGCTTCGTGGCGGCGACGGGGTACGTCACGGAGTCCGAGAAAGACCTCGACCCGCGCGCCTTCCCCAACGCCCCTTCGCCCGAGCTCCTCAAGGGCGGAGCCTTGATCTTCAAGCACACGGCCGGGGTGAACCCGTTCCAGTGCGGCGCCGGCGGCGACCTGCCCTGGTGGAAGTTCACGGTTGGCGCGAACTGGCGGCACCCCGAAGGTCCGGGCTCCGACCTCAAGGGACGCGACCAGCATCCCGTGCTCTGCCTGACGTACAAGGACGCACAGGCCTACGCCCGGTGGGCCGGCAAGCGCCTGCCGACCGAGGCCGAGTGGGAGTTCGCCGCCCGCGGCGGATTGAGCGACAAGAAATACGTCTGGGGCGACGAGGAGCGCCCGAACGGGAAGATCCTGTGCAACCATTGGCAGGGCAAATTCCCCGCGACCGACACCGGCGAGGATGGCTTCAAGTCCGTCGCGCCGGTGAAGTCGTTCCCGCCGAACGGCTACGGTCTCTACGACATGGCGGGCAACGTCTGGGAGATGTGCGAGGACTGGTACGGGCCCGACTACTACAAGGTCTCGCCGAAGGACGGCCCCATCGGACCGGCCATCGGGCACGACCCCGAAGGCACGGGCTACGGCCAGCATGTCCTCCGCGGCGGCTCCTGGCTCTGCGACGAAGGCTACTGCTTCCGCTACCGCGCGACGGCGCGCGTCGGCCTGGATACGCTGACGTCCACGAACCACGCCGGTTTCCGCTGCGTCGCGGATCTGCCGGCTCCGGCGAAGAAGTAGGCTTCGACGCCTACTTCCGCTCCTGGTAATCGAGATCCTTGCCGAACGTCTCCTCCATGCCCCAGAGGGCGTAGAAGGCGGCGCCGAAACAGACGATGCCGAGGACCGCGCCGGCCAGCGAAGGCGCGAGGAACGGCAGGGCCTTCGTGCCCGTGAGCTGCGTGAAGGCGAAGGTGAGGAGGACCAGCGAACCGCGCGCGAAGTTCGGCACGGTCGTCGCCACCGTGGCGCGCAGGTTGGTGCCGAACTGCTCGGCGGCGATCGTGACGAAGAGGGCCCAGTAGCCCATGCCGAGGCCCATGAGGAAGATCAACCGGTAATAGGCCGCGGAGGTCCAGCCATCGGCGCCGAAAAGATAAAGCACGACGCAGGCGAGGCTGAACGCCAGGAATCCGGCGACCACCTTGCGGCGGGAGCGCAGCAGCTGGCTGCCGACGCCGCTGGCGAGGTCGCCGAACGTCAGGCCGAGGTAGAAGGCCGCGACGGCCCAGTTCGTCTTCACGGGCTCGCCGGTGATGCCCGCGGCGGGGGCGAAGACCGTGGAGGCGCGCTGGACGAGGATGCCGATCATGTACCAGGTCGGCAGGCCGATCAGCACGCAACGGGCGTAACGGATGAAACGGTCGCGGGACGTGAACAACGCGAGGAAGTCGCCGCGGCGCACATCGCCTTCGACCCCGTGTTCCTTGGCGTGATGGAACATGCCGGACTCATGGACGCCCACCCGGAGCAGCAGCAGCAGCAGGCCGAGACCGCCGCCGATGAAGTAGCTCAGGCGCCAGCCTTCCGTCCCGACCATGGCCCCGAGGGCGTCGACGTGGTCGGCCATGTAGCCGGCGACGACCGCGCCGAAGACGCCGACGGTGGCCACGACCGCCGTGCCGTAGCCGCGCCGCTCCTTCGACAAGGATTCGGAGACCAGCGCGATGCAGCCGCCGAGTTCGCCGGCCAGGCCGAGGCCGGCGATGAAACGCCAGCAGGCGTAGGCCTCGAAACTATGGACCAGGCCGTTGGCGATGTTCGCGACGGAATAGAGGAGGATGGAGCCGAACAACGTGGTCAGGCGGCCCATGCGGTCGCCCAGGACGCCGAACAGGATGCCGCCGAGGAGCATCCCCATCATCTGCCAGGAAAGGAGGTCCTGGTACCAGGGCGCGCCGGTGATGAGGTGCCCCAGACCTAGCCCGTTGAGGCTCTTCTCCCGCACGGTCATGAACAACGTCAGGTCGTAGATATCGACGAAGTAGCCGAGCGCGCCGACGATGACGGCGGGATGGAGCAGGTCCTTCCAGAGGGGGCGGACGGGCGAGAAGTCGGGTTCGCGCATGGGGCGGCGGGGTTACGCCTTCAGACCGTGCAGGTTGGCCATCGAAATGCCAGACAACATTGCCCCGGTGACGCCCAGGAAGCCTTGGTCGGTGCCGATCAGGAAGAGATTTTCCAGGTCCGTCCGGCCGTCGCGGCGCTTCACGGTCGAACCGTAGATGGCGCCGTTCAGGTGTCCGGTGAACTTGCGGACCGTCCGGGGCGTGAAGACGTCGGTCGAGGTCAGCGCCGCGTCGTGGACGGCGTCGGCGACGGCGGGCAGGTGCGCGCGGGCGACGCGGTTGAGGCGGGTGCACCACGCCTGCTTGCGGGCCTGGTAGTCGGTCTCGGGCAAGGCGCACCAGGCGTCGTGGTTCGCGAGCGCGGTGACGCGCAGCCAGCCCTCGTCGAGGGCCCTCCCCTCCCCGTAGCGATAGTTGTTCGGGATGCAGATCACCCCGGAACGCGGGTCGACCAGGTCGGCCGGCGAACGGTAGCTGAACCGTTCCGCGTCGCAGAAGAAGACGATCGTGTCCCGCCAGCCGAAGCCGGCGAAGGCCGCCGGGTCGTAGGTGGCGATCGTCTCGGCGTACCCCAGGCGGCCGACCTCCGCGACGCCGGCGACCGGGGCCGCGTCGGAGCGCAGGCGCATCGTCTCGACCGCGCCGGCGGAGGAGTAGACCGCGTCGGCGGTGACCTCGGAACCGTCGTCGAGGACCAGCGCGGAAACGCGGCCGGCGCGCACCTCGAGCGAACGCGCCCCGCACTTCATCCGGCGCTCGACGCCATGCTCGCGGCAGCGGTCGAGGAGCAGGCGGATGACCTGGCGCACGCCGATGAACGGACGGGCGAACCCCTCGCGGAATAGCGAGCGCCACATGATGGCGAACTGGGAGACCTCGATGTCGTCCTCCAGCGCGCTGCCGTAGAAGCAGGTCGGCAGGAGCAGCATGTCCCGCAGCAAAGGGTCGCCGAGGCGCTCGTCGAGCAACGCGCGGGCCGAGCCGCCGTGCGCCTCGAGGGCGGCTTCGTCCAGCCCGGCGATCCAGGCGTCCAGCGCGCGGAAGCGGTCGACCGCGCCGGGGAACTGGTCGGCCACGTCGGCCAGCAGGTGCTCGAAATCGTTGTCCAGCCGGAGGTTCTTCCCGGCCATCGCGACCCGCGAGCCGAGCTGCGGGCACAGGTCGAGTTCCTCCCGCCGGATGCGCAGCTGGCGCATCAGCTTCACGAGCGGGGCGCCCTTCACGCCCTCCGGCACCCAGTTGGTCAGCGCGTGCAGGCCGACGTCGTACTTCCGGTGGCCCCGGGCGTAGAAGGAGTTGAGGCCGCCCGCGGCGTTGTGGCGCTCGAGGACGAGGACTTTGCGGCCGTACATGCCGAGGCGGACCGCGGCGGCGAGGCCGGACATGCCGGCCCCGATGATGACGGCGTCGTAATGGCGAGGGGTCGACATGTCAGGCGCTGATGCGGACGACCTCCTCGGCCGCGCGGACGATCTGGCGGGGGGTGACGCGCTCGAAGGCCCGCTCGAGGCGCGCCTCGTAGTCGGCGCGCGTCTCGCCCTCGAAGACGGCGGTGTCGATGCGGACCACGCGGTTCAAGGTGCCCCAGGGCCGGGCGCGCGCGTAGTCGGAGGGCCCGAAGACGCCGACGACGGGCGCGCCGACGGCGGCGGCCAGCTGCAGGATCGACGAATCCACCCCGAGGAACAGCCGCGCGTCCTTGATGAGGCGGGCGACCTGCGCGAGACCGAGCCGACCGCCGGTGGAGGTCGCGGCGGGACCGATGAGCCCGCAGAGGGCCTCGGCGAAGATGCGCTCCTCGCCCTCGCGGCCGGCCGAGACGACGATGCGGTCGACCAGGCCGGCGGCGAGCAGCTCGCGGGCGACGGCGGCCCACTTGTCGAGCGCGAGCCAGCGCCGGGGGTGGGAGCAACCCGGATGCAGCACGGCGTAGCGGCGCGGCTCCACGAGCAGGCCGTGCTCCTGCATCCGCGCGGTGGAGAACCACATCGCCGGGGTCTCGGCGTGGAAGCCGAAGGCCCGGGCGCAGACCTCATGATCGCAGGCGGCCTCGTGGGGGTCGACGGCCTGCCCGAAGACCTGCTGATGGAAGAAGGGTCTCCACCAGAGCGGCGCGTGGCCGGCGCAGACGCGGCGCCCGGCGCCGCTCAGGGCGACCAGCCGGCGGGCCAGCGGGTGCGCGCCAAGGGCGATAGCCGCGTCGAAGCGCTGGCGACGCAGGTGCGCCAGCAGCGGCCAGGTTGCGGCGGCGGGCTCGAAGCCGATCGCGTCGACGACCGCCGGGCAACCGTCGAGCGCGGGCGTGGCCTCCGGGGTGGTCACGCAGGTGACGGCGAGCCCGGGGTGACGCTCCCGCAGGGAGCGGAAGGCGGCGGTGGTCGCGAGGGCGCCGCGAAGCTTGGCGAACTTGACGACCAGCAACCGCATCAGGCCAGGCCTTTCGACTGGTTGTCCCAGAGGCGGCGGAACAAGTCGTTGGTCCGGTAGACCTCCTCGCGCGGGCCGTCCGCCACGACGCGCCCCTGGTCGAAGACCAGGACGCGGTCGACGTCGCGGATCGTGCTGAAGCGGTGGGCGACGATGAGGGTGGTGCGCCCCTTCATCAGGAGCTGCAGCGACTCCTGGATGCCGCGCTCGGTGTCGGTGTCGAGGGCGGAGGTCGCCTCGTCGAGGATGAGGATCGGGGCGTCCTTGAGGAACGCGCGCGCGATCGAGATGCGCTGCCGCTGACCGCCGGAAAGGCGGGCGCCGCGCTCCCCCACCTTGGTGAGGAAGCCCGCCGGCTGGGCCTCGATGAACTCGAGGGCGCCGGCCTGGCGGGCGGCGGCGCGGACCGCCGCCTCGGGGGCGTCCGGACGACCGAGCCGGATGTTCTCGAGGATGGTGTCGTCGAACAGCACGGGCTCCTGCGACACGAGCGCGATGTTCGCGCGCAGGTCGAACTGTCGGACCGAACGCAGATCCTGTCCGTCGACCCTGATCGCGCCCTGCTGCGGGTCGAAGAAACGCGGCACGAGGTTGACGAAGGTGCTCTTGCCCGCGCCGCTGGGCCCGACCAAGGCCACCGACTGGCCGGCGGGGATCGTCAGCGAAAGGTCGCGCAGCACCGGCTCCTCGCCGTACGCGAAGGTCACGCTCTCCAAGACCAGGTCGCCCTTCACGCGCCCCAGGGCGCGGGCGTCCGGCGCGTCGGCGACCTCGATCGGCGTCAGCAGCACGTCCTCCAGACGGGTCAGCCCGCCCTCGGCGATCGAGATGAGGTTGTTCATGCGGCCGAGTTTCTTCACGGGCTCGTAGGCCACGTAGATGGCCGTGATGATCATCAGCAGGTCGGTGTAGCCCATGCCGGCGTCGGCCCCGATCCAGACCGCCAGGGCGATGCCGGACGCCGCGACGATCTCGAGCAGCGGCGACAGGGCCTTGTCGTAGCGGGCCAGCTTCGCCTGCAGCCGCAGACCCATGCGGCTGGCGGCCGCGAACCGGGCTTCCTCGCGTCCCTGCAGCCCGTAGGCGCGGATCTCGCGCGGGGATTGCAGGTTCTCGACGACGATGCCGTTGAGGTCGGCGGCCGAGCCCAGGGCGAGCTGCGCCCGACGCTGGAGGGCCTGCCCCACCGCGCGCGCGAGGAACACGGAAGCCGGGACGACCAGCAGGCAGAGCAGGAAGCGCGCGCCGCCCGGGATGCTCAGGCAACGGTAGACCACGAAACCGACCGCCCCGATGAGGGTGAACGGCTGGATGATCGCGTCCGTGGAGACGTCGACCAGCACCATGCGGACCGACTGGACGTCGCCGGTCAGGCGTTGCATCAGGTCGCCGGTCGGCATCCGTCCGAAGAAACCGAGGTGAAGGCGCTGCAAGCGCGCGAAGACGGCGGCGCGCACCGAATCGACCACGCGCAGGCCGGCGAGGTTGACGAAGTAGCTGGCGAGGAACTGGCTGACGCCCCGGACCAGGAAGACGGCCGGCATGAAGGCCACGGCGAAGGCGACCTCCCGGCCCTTCGGCAGGTACCACGCGCCTCCGCCCAGCCAGGCGGGGAGGACGACCAAGGGCGCGGCCCGTTCGGCGGGCGTGCCGAAGACGGTGGGCAGGATCTTCCCGATGAGGACCGGCAGGCCGACGGACTGGGCGGCGCCATAGATCAGGCCGAAGACGATGGCGAGGAAGAGCAACCGCCGGCTCCCCTTGAGGTGCGTCAGGTACAACTGGCGGCGGCTGCTTTTCACGGCTCCAGCGTGGCGGGGCCACCCGCCGGAGGAAACACCAAAAGGGAGCTTACTTCCGCTTCGGAAAGGCGACCGAGAAGGCGACCGCCAAGGCGAGGATGACACCGATCACCGAGAGGGACGCGGCGGTGGGGACATGGACATGGAACCCGTCCTTGGTGGCTTGCCGCAGCCCTGCGGGCACCCAGGCGGCGACCTGATGCTCGGCCTGGCCGAGGCCGGCGGCCCAAGGCAGAATCATCTTCAGGCCGATGAAGCAGAGAATGAAGGCCAAGGCCGGCTTGAGGAACCGGAAGTAGTGCATGAACCCGGAGAGCGCGAAGTACATCGAGCGCAGCCCCATGATCGCGAAGATGTTCGAGGTGAAGGCGATGAAACGGCGCTCCTCGATGGGCAGGTCGGGCGGCAGGATGCCCAGGACGGCCGGGATGGAGTCGATGGCGAAGATGAGGTCGGTGCCCTCGATCACGATCAACACGAGGAACAAGGGCGTGAAACGACGGAGGCCGTCTTCCTTCACCCAGAACTTGTTGCCATGGAGACGCGGCGTGAGCGGGAAGACCTTGCGGGCGAGCCGCACGAAGAGGTTCTCCCCCATGCCCTTCCCTTCGTGCTCATCCTTCGCGAGGGCCAGCTTCAGGCCGGTGAAGAGCAGGAAGGCGCCGAACACCGGCAGCAGGAACGTGAACCGGTCGACGGCGGCCACGCCGACGACGATGAACAGGGCGCGCATGGCGACGGCGCCGATGATCCCCCAGAAAAGCACGCGATGCTGGAGCTGGTCGGGGATGTTGAAATGGGCGAAGACGAGGATGAAGATGAAGAGGTTGTCGACCGAGAGGGCGAGTTCCAGGACGTAGCCCGCGGCGAACAGCTGGGCATCCTCGGGCCCGCGCCAGGCCGAGAGCAGGAACCCGAACGCGACCGCCAGCGAGACCCACACGGCGCACCAGGCCACCGCCTCCTTGAAGGACGGCATATGGTCGGTCTTGTTGAAGACCCCGAGATCCAGGGCGAGCATCAAGGCCACGAAACCCAGGAAGGCGCCCCACGCCCAACCGGGGATGACCAAGGGCGCTTCGGAGGCGAGGAACAAGGCGTGCACACGGGCAAACTTGCCCTTGCCCGGAAGGAGTCAAGCCGACCCGAAACAAGCAGGCTTGCCCGGGGACGGCGGCGGCGACTAGATGGACCCCGCGTTCCCGTAGTTCAACGGATAGAACATTGGTTTCCTAAACCGAGGATGTGGGTTCGATTCCCGCCGGGGACAACGCTTCGCTCAACGCTTGAGCCGGTAGCCCTGGATGCGCGTCGAGGGCGACCGCCGGTAGACCGACTCGACGTCCTTCAGCTGCATGAGCACCCACGGGGCGAGCACGCTGTCGCCGT
Source organism: Verrucomicrobiota bacterium (assembly GCA_041182045.1). Taxonomy (GTDB): domain Bacteria; phylum Verrucomicrobiota; class Verrucomicrobiia; order Opitutales; family UBA953; genus UBA953. The sequence goes on along the minus strand of JBEGOO010000134.1, from coordinate 1,345 downwards.
TCTTGGTGAAGACGATGTCATCGGCGACGTACACGCAGGTGTGTAGCCCTTCGCCCTCGTCGAGGAAGCACAGGACATCGCCGAAACGGTAAGGCGCCTCCACGGTCTGGTAGGACCCCAACAGACGACCGGCGGCCTTGGCCGTATCGAGGTAATCGTCGTTGGGAACGGCGGCGGCGAAGTTCAAGGAGGTCCAGTGGCAATCCGGGAACTTCCCCTTGAGACCCCACTCCAGTTCCGGGAACGTGAACACGCGCTGACGGGCGAGATTCGGGAAAAGGTGGGTGATATCGATTTTCTGGTCCGCGCGGCGACGCAGTATCGACCGCAGGAAGGTCAGCTGCGACGTGTCGGTCATGCCCGAGCTCCAATAATCCAGGAAGACACTCCGCTCGACGCGCAAGGGCAGCTTGAGCTCGACGATGAGGCTGCGCACCCGGGTCAGGGCCCGGAAGGTATCGCGCATCTCCTCCGGACCGGCGGCGAGCGTCAGCAAGGCCTGGATGTCGCTGAAGGCCAGGGCTTCGCCCTGCTTCCAGAGCAGGCGCCGGAACAACGCCGTCTGCTCGGCGGAAAGCCCGGAATCGGCCAGCCACTCATCGAGGTCGCCGCCGAGGATGTAGACCGGGTCCCGTTGGTACTCGTTGGCGGGGGACTTGGCCAGTTCGCGGTAAAGCGAGGAGCGGGCGGCCATCGGCAAGGAGGCCAGCTCCTCGACCGTGGGGTAGAGTTTGACGACGTTATCGGAGACCGAACGGCTCGCCGGGTCGAACAAGCGGGTGACCATGGGTGCGGGGACCCCGTGCTTCTGGAGGAGTTCGCGCACGCCGCTTTCGCTCATCTGCTCGAACACCCAGCGCGTGACGGCGTTGGGCTTGGCGACTGCGGCCAGCAGGGGATCGGGAGCCTCCAGGTAGACGGTGCGGACCTCGAGATCGCCCCACGGGCCGGGCCGGGCCTTCCAACCGGCGTCGCCGGAGGCGGCGACGGCGGGAAGCCATGCCAGGATGCAGGTCAAAATGAGGGCCAACCTTTGTTTCACATCTTTTTAACAGCAGGACGAGGTAGGAGTTCCCAGAAAATAATTAAGTTATTTTCGGCTGGATTGACTCCCTGGCCACCGACCGACCTCATGGCGCCATGTCACACGGTCACTTCCATGTCCACGGCCCGGACCAGCACGAGCTCGAGCACCAGGCGGCGCACGGCGACAACCTCGCCGTGCGCGTCTCGATCATGACCGCCATCCTCGCGACGTTCGGCGCGGTCTTCAGCTACCTCGGCTCCTCCCAGCAGACCGCGGCCGCCGACTGCAAGAACGACGCGATCCTCGCCAAGAACGAGG